>JAUPKV010000058.1 GCA_030837265.1 Methanobacteriota archaeon | reverse complement strand
TAAACTAACGCTTTATAATAAATAATATACAGTTAGTTCATTTAACGTTCATTAACTGTGACTTTTCGGGAATCCTATTTACAAATTATAAGGGGGATTTTCTATAATCCAATCAAAGGCAGATTACGATTTTTACATTAAAACGGATAAGTTAGCCTCTGGAAAAAATTACAAAAGACCAAAATTAATTGGCGACGATATCTGGAAATTTCAAATAATTTTAAGGAAGGCCGAGTATTATAGTAATTGTAAGAAGTCTTTACTTACAAAATTATATTTAAGATACATTCTATACAAATATCATAAAATGAGTATCCATTTAGGGTTTACCATTCCGTTAAACGTTTTTGGTCCCGGATTATGTATAGCTCACAGAGGAACTATTGTTATAAATAAAGATACCCGGATTGGAGAGAATTGCAGGATACACGCCTGCACCAATATAGGAACCGGTAGGGGTGGGGTTTCTGCGCCCCAGATAGGTAATAATGTCTACATAGGACCTGGGGCAAAAATTTTTGGAGATATCACAGTTGCTGATAATATTGCAATCGGGGCAAATTCTGTTGTAAATAAATCATTTTATGAAAAAGGTATTTCAATTGCAGGAGTGCCTGCCAAAAAAATTAATAACAAAGGATCAGATGGAATTATTACACTAAATTCGGAATTATTCTCGTCTAATACCTCTAAAGTTGCTACACGTGTGGAGCCCTCTCCTATAACCGTTGTAAAAGAATGAAAACGGCGGGAATTTATAATTTTTTTATAATTTTTGCTGGATTTCCTGCTATTACAACATTTCCTTCCGGAAATGATTTTGTAACGACCGAACCTGCACCGACAATAGTATTATCTCCTAAATGCACTCCAGGTAAAATCATTGCATTCATTCCAATCCAGCATTTGTTACCAATCACGACATCTTTGCCATCCATATGCCTGGATAGGTTGTAAAAATCATGGTTTGCTGTGATAATCCCAACATTTCGAGCGATCTCAGTACCTTTTCCGAGATAGATCTTAGCATTAAAATTTTGGAAGTAGCATCCAAATCCCTGAAAATTGTCGATATCATTTAAATCAAATACTATATTTTCCGGATTTGTTAAAGCAACATAAGGAGATATTGGAAACGGGACATGCTTATTAAAACCCAAAATTTTTTGATAGACTATACCTTTTAGAAGCCATTTCCATCCGGACAAACTTTCATCAAAGTATTTTCCAGATAGATATTTTTTTTCGAAGAAAAGTGACCCAATTAATTTGAAGCATGGGGCAAAGTACAAAAGTTTTCTTTTGAAATCTATCTGCCCAAAACCCTTAATATACAGGTATAAGTTATTCCTTTTAAAATTCATCTGCCCACATCCCTTAGCGAATATTTTGGATAAATTCACTTAAAAAAATATTATAATGTTTGTGACTCCCTGTAAAAACCTGTCCTGTGAATACTTATTTATATATGTGAAGATGTTATATTTATTTTTTCCTTAATCCAGATTTTTGTTCAGGATTATCTTTCTTCATTTTGTTTAACTTTTATACTTATTTTTCTTTCCAATAAAATTAAATTCTTACAGGTCTACTAGAAGATATGGAAGAAATCTTCTTTGATGATATAGGCAGCTATCCCCTTCCAGAAGGAGTTAGCAGAGAATGGATTCGAAACGCCTTGAAAACGGGAACAGAAGATGAGAAACTTTTTACGGTAATTAATGACGCCTTCCAGCAGAAAATAGATGCAGGTGTAAATGTACCTACCTATCCTCAGTACCAGGATATGAATGAGCAGTTTTTAAAGGTTATTCGCGACCCTAACTGCTGTGAAAGTCCTTTTGAGGTGAAGCTTGAGTGTGCTAGGATTAAGGAGCTTGAGGCTATAGAAAAGGTTGCAAAAGCTTATAAAGAGAAATTCGGAGAAATATTGAAGGTCCGAATCTGTGTAACCGGACCTACTGAGCTTTACCTTAAGGAATTTGGGGGCACTCATTACACTGATATATACTCTCTCCTTGCCAAAAGTGTGAATAACTTTGTCAGAAATTCTATGAGATATGCAAAGCACTTTAAGATCACAACAGTTTCCATAGATGAACCAAGCATCGGATTGAACCCGGAACTTGCCTTTGACGAGAATGACATTATTTCCGCTCTTACTGATGCCTCAAAGGCGGCAAGTAAATGGGGAGCAGATGTGGAAATTCATCTTCATTCCGCGCTTTACTATAATTTAGCTTGCGAGGCTCCTACGATCAACGTAATCGGAGTAGAATCGGCCGGAACTCCCTCCTACCTGGACCTGATCGATAAAAAAGTGCTTGAAGCGACAGACTCTTTCTTGAGGCTCGGGATTGCAAGGACCGATATCTTCACACTGGCAGGAGTTCTAAATGAAAAGTACTGTACCAATGTATGGAAAGATCAGCAATATCTTCATGAAATTGTTACTGAACTTGAAACCCCGGCGGTTATAGCAAAACGACTCAGGCTTTACTACAGACGCTTTGGAAACCTGATTAAGTATGTGGGTCCTGATTGCGGGTTAGGGTCCTGGCCTAACCAGAAAATAGCATTCATCCTGCTGTCCAATGTAGCACAGGGAATCAGCGATTTTAAAGAATCTCTCTGATCCCTTATATATCTTTCAATTTTCAGGAATGCTGTAAATAAGTCAATTGATTATAAATAATGAACAAAAAGTGGGATTTTGTTCTTTTGATATTTTCAAATAACCTTTTTTTCCGAGATTCAATTTATTTTTAAAAAATATTTTTTATGTTAGGAAAATATTACATAGAAATTTTAATTACATATAATATTTATCTTGTTTTATTATTTGTGATCTTTCATTAGAGCCATATACATATAGTGGTTGACTTATTCTGCACATTACGGATAAATTATTTCTTTAATTATCCTTCAGATCACGACAGCTTGTCTACCTAATTTGCCTGCAGCTTCCACAAATGCTGTCGTATCAACACCAGGAAACGTGTCTATAATACAAATATCGAATTTTTCATCTAAACAATCAGGTAATTCTCTTATATCCATACTATAAACTTCAAATTTGTCTCCAAATGCAATTCTCTCTCCCGATGCAATTTTATCTCCCGATTCAATTTTGACTGGAAATCCATTAACTTCTAAATTAATTAAAGTTGTTTCTATTGCAGGATTCCATATATCATTAAAAATAACTTTTTGCGCACCGGCTTTAAGGCACGCTATTCCTAAGGTCCCGGGCCCACATGTGCAATCGAGAACCTTAGGCCTATTAAGATCTCTCAAAGCTTTATTCAGAATCTCCATTTTGGGTGATTCTACCTTGGGGAATTCTATATGGATCTCACTTTGATATTTATATATTCCTATAGCGCCATAAGGAGTCTGAATAATATCGCATCTCAAATCGCATCCGGCAAGAAGTTCATACACGTGAGGATTAGTATCGATGTCTTTTATGCCCACAGTTTTTCTTATATCTCCCTTTAAAACCCCTTTAACTTCCCCTACTTCCTTTACAATTGATTCGGCACATTCTTTGTCCATTTCATTAGATAATATTAATAAAGAATCCTTAGGCAAATAGGGAATAGAATTAATTGGACAGCCAGGAGTCACAAGAGGCACACATGCATTCCTTAAATTAGCTTTTTTATCTTTTATTCCTTTATCAATCATTACTTTCAGCACGTGAGATATTACAATATCAAGATGCCTTTTGCCGCATTTACAACTTCCAAAACGGTTATCTACTTCATCTAAGTTAATTTGTTCTGCTAGAGGGGAGAATTTCTTAATATTTTGTGTCTTGCAATCCTTGCATGGCTTGTAGAATAATTCAATGTCATTCAGTGCTTCCGAAATAGGCTTTATGCACGTATCTCCACATCTACACCTTGTATCCATATGCTAAAATATGATATGTTACATAAAAAATGTTAGGGTATGTTTGATGTCAACTTTTTTCATAGGTTCCGATCACTGATTAAGTCTTCCATGTCTTCTATCAATTTCATCCATCATGTCGAGCATCTTACGAACAGCAGTCCGAATAGCATCAGACTGGCTGACAAACTTCTTGTTATCTCCTACGTGCCTGTTGAGATCATCCAGAAGTTCCTGTGGAATTTCAACGCTTACTTTTGGCATTAGAAATTGCATCCTGTGGATTTGTAATGAATATTTTTCTGCAAATCAATAATAAAACACTATCAAAAAAGAGTAAATAAAAATTCCGAGAATTAATGACAATTTGAATATTATTAGCGGGCTCGAAGGGATTTGAACCCCCGGCCTATGGATTAAGAGTCCATCGCTCTGCCTGACTAAGCTACGAGCCCACGCATTACTTTTTAGTTCAATGAACGACTTCAAATGGAGTTTTAAATATTTATAGGTTTCGGAACGAGCAAATGACATCTTAATTTTCCGAATCCGAAGCTATATTATCAGATTCATTCTATGATTTGAATTGATTATTCCGTAGAAACATATATGTAGTTTTATTTTTATTTAATAGTTATTATTTCTAAATAGATTAATAATTTCTTAATAAGTTACTATTATTTAAATTAATTTTCTTCTTATTCAGATAAATAACCTGCTTTTAAGATAAATTACTATACCCTGGGTACATTAAATAAGAAAAAATCAGAAGCTTGTGAATCATTTTCCGGCATCACTCGACTTTATTAATATTATTTTTTTGACCTATTAAAGCAAAACGTTATATACAAGCGAATATGAATATCACCATTTAATCGACTTATCCGAGGCTCTTAAACTCAAATGACCAGTAGATTAAGTAGAATTGTACTTCATGAATTTTATTTTAGTTCGTTAAGTACTGTTTTTTACTCTTTTCTGTTAAGGAGCTTTCTTAAGCGATTAATTGAATTGAAAGGAATGAACTTATGTTTAGAGACGAACGTATTTCTGTGCCCGTTGAAGAGGGCGAAACTTATGATGTAACTATTCAGGACATTGCTCGCCAGGGTGACGGGATTGCCCGTATCGAAGGTTTTGTAGTTTTTGTTCCGAATACAAAAGTTGGCGATGAGGTCCAGATTAAGGTAGGTAAGGTACTTCCCAAATTTGCGTTTGCAACTGTTGTCGAGTAAATGCAGATTAGAATCGAATAATTATAATAGATTAATTTAAGGAATGGTTTTCATGTTCAAGGAAGAAAGTCGCTCAGTCCCTGTTGAAGAGGGTGAAACTTACGAAGTAACAATTCAGGATATTGCCCGCCAGGGAGACGGCATTGCACGCATAGAGGGTTTTGTAATTTTTGTCCCGGGCACCAAAGTTGGCGATGAAGTCCAGATTAAGGTCGAAAGGGTACTCCCCAAATTCGCATTTGCAAGCGTTGTCGATTAAATGCGGTTTAGAATCGAATAATTAGTAACCCATATTTCAATAAAAATCAAGTTCAAATTAGAATTATTAGGAATGATATTATGTTCAGAGACGAAAGTAGCTCTGTACCCGTTGAAGAGGGCGAAGTCTACGATGTTAAAATTCAAGACCTTGCTCGTCAGGGAGATGGCATTGCACGTATTGAAGGTTTTGTAGTTTTTGTTCCGGGCACCAAAGTCGGTGATGAGGTCCGCATAAAAATCGAAAGAGTACTTCCTAAATATGGTTTTGCAAGCCTAGTTAAATAAACTGGACGCACGATAATAAAAGAAAAAGATTGGGAAATCATACAATGATGAATTTTCAGTCTTTTTCCTTCATTTAAGCTTTTTTGCTAATTTCCTTGTTTTTCTATTGCTTTAATCTTTTCTTTGATTCTGAGTATCTCCGCAGGACCCCATTTCCTGTTGTTATTCTTCACCAAGAGGATACTAAGATCCAAGCTTTCCCTCTTTGCACATAAACTTCTGCTCGTGACAACTTTGCGCTATTAAAGCAAAAGAATTCAGGATCGAGTTTCTAAAATCAGAATTAGAAGCGAAGCAGCAGATAAAAACTGTATCATTATATTTAGTCCCCTTGAACGAGCAAAGCGAGCGAAAAGGACCTCGTGCTGTTGCGACTTTATCGCAACTCCCAGAAAATCTTCGATTTCCTGTGATCCCGAAGCGGAACTCGGGAAGGACAGCGCATCGTCGAGCCGCAACTCGACAAAAAGAGAAATAAAGTAGGCCAGAAGCCTACTCTGTTTTAATGCGTTTAATTATTGAATTTATTTTGTTGCAGGGATGATGAGGGATCTCTCACCAGCACAAACGAACTCTCTCATGGCACCGCGGCCGAATTCCTTCCTGGGCTCAGCGAAGTTGAAGGGCAGGAGGTCATCAGCGAAGCAAACCTTGATGAGTGGGTTGACGGTGAATGCGTCGCCACGGCCTGCGTGAGCAGCCTGAGCGATACCTGCGTATCCACCCTGGTGACCGACATTCATTGCGTAGTTGGGGTAGTTTGGACCAC
>JAUPKV010000614.1 GCA_030837265.1 Methanobacteriota archaeon | reverse complement strand
CTATCTTTGTCCAGTATTTACACACAGGGCAGTACTGAGTTTCACCGTCTGAACTTACTTTAAGTTTAGAATGGCATTTCGGGCACATTTTTAGACTTTTCGTAAATAGAACCTCCAATATTGGGATGAAAATTTCCCCGTTTCTAAAAGAGCCTAAATAATGAAGTTTAGCTACAGGAATCATTATGCTCTATAGAACTCTTTTATTAAGAGAATTTTCTATAGAGCAAGCGCCAATAGCTTTTAAAAGCTATTTCAGACTATGATATCCATACCCCGATACCCTGGGATTGTTTACTCGATCATTATCTTTCTTTTAGGAAGTAAATCCTTTTTTATTAATAATTTTTTTGTCTGTTCGCACTTTTTTCCCAAAGTAACTGAAAGCAGTACCTTTCATACCTTACCTGATAGTTACTGCATTATATAGGGGTTATTCAGTTACTAACAAATAGTTAGTAATAATGATATTTAAATTTTTTGATAATTGCGGCTTTGCACGTAAAGTCTCGATTTTGAGGTACTTTAAATGCAAGTGTATGACTTTACGTGCAGAATTATTATAATAAAAAATCGATTAATGTATAACAGTTTCAAAACAAAATTATAATGTATAAAATTTATTAAAAAGTAATTCTTATTTTTTAATTCGTAGTTTTACAAGTTTAAAAACAATGAGAAGAATAGACATTATAAAAGTATCATTTATCTTTTTCTTGCATTTATTAGCTTTTTCGCGTCATTGAGTGCCATTGGTTCTGATTCATTTACTGCTTTGGCTATAACCACGGGTGTTTGTATTATGGAGGGGGTAGATAATGCGGTTGAGTATGGTCTGAGGAAAAAGAAAATATAAGTACGGTCCATTTGTCATCGGTTAGCATACGATCTATAATAAATATGTAATTGATTCATTTTATATCTCTGAATCTGTTCCTCGAAGATTTTACACTCTCTAATTGTTAAATCACTCACGATTGTATAAGTATATTTCAAGATAATTCTTTATACTTCTATTAATAAAATAAATAGTCATTATGGATATACATAATTATTTAATATCAAGAATATTGCCGTATGTAGTTATAATACAAGCGGTTTCTATTATTCCTCTTTTCATTTTTCTATGTTTCTCTTTTTTATTTCTTTTATCTGGACTACTGAGCTCATTTGTTTTATTCACTTTCTTTCTTGGTATGAATATTCTGAATTTTGAATCAATACGGTGTTTAAAAAAGCAAAGAAATGACTTGTATTTTTGTTATTTAATTGGAATGGTTTTGCTCATTCTTTATATTTACTATGAGTTCCAGAACAACTTTGCATGATAACCACAACTTGAAGATATTATCTTATAGGTGCCGGATTCTGAAAAGTAGCTGGATAGGCTATGCTGTAAGAGTAAATCCTGTGAGTGTAAGTGAAGTTATCGTGATCACTAAAATTTCTAAAACTCTTAGGTATTTTTGCCGGTACTGAGTAGTCGTCAAGGGGCTTTGTGTGAAAAATAAGAATCAGGTGTATTTTTATCTGGTTAAATTCCCGGTCTGGCACGCTCTCCAAGCCAGACCACTACCGCTCCTAACCCGATAAGCAGTACAATGAAATGTATAAGTCCTCCCAATAAAGGAATTTCAAATAAAATTGCAAATAGTATTGCCCCTACAAGATAATACATCATTTTTCCGGCGCTTTTCTTTAAGACGTTATTATAAATTATCTCACCTGCAAGCAATTCTATAGGTACTGCCGCAATAAGAAGCCCCAATGCCAGGATTAAGATCATTAAAACCGATAGGCTCCACCCAAAGAAAGTAATAAGCAGGAATAATGAAAGGATGGGGAGGAAAATAAGAACTAATAAACCTAGAATCCCGGTTTTTAGGGGAGAGTCTCTTACAATTTCCTTCAGTCTATCTACAAATCCCGGGAAAAGATAGATGAGGATCAAACCCAGGACAAGAGATGCAATCAATTTAAGTATAAACCAGAAAACAAACCAGAAAACACTGAATCCTTCATAGGCTGCTGCATACTGGGTTTTAGTTTCATTTCTTGCTGTAATGTTCAGGGATCCCCCGACATTGTCCTTCAGGTTAGGGGGATAATTTTGTACATCAAGTTTAAGATTTCCTTTAAGCTTGAAGTTATCTCCGGTGTGAAGGGTGCCTGCTGATACCTGTCCATTTCCATTAATTACTCCATCAAGAGTTATATCCCCTCCGCCAAGCATTATATCTCCATTGACCACGCTGTCCCTGGAAAGCAAAATCTGCCCTCCAAACGCTGCAACATCTCCTCCTACATTCCTATTTACTTTAATGGTGCCTCCGGTTGCAATAACGTTCCCTGAAACATTTCCATTAACGGTTATTTCCCCCCCTGCACCTATGAAATCATGGACAACGTTTCCATTTATCTCAAGTTTGGAGCCGGCAAGTACAAGATCTCCATTAACGTCCTGGTTAATCTGAAAGTTATTCCCACCACCGAATACATTTCCAGAGCTCGTATTTTGAAGGAAATTCTCCTCAGTTGCTGCTCCAGCGAAATAAGGTAAGACAGTGAAGAGCAAAATAAACAAAATAATACCGGATAACAATTTCTTTTCCATGGACCAACCCTCATTAGACCTTGATTGAAAAATGATCATTAAATGATATACTTTCATTTTATAATATAATTAAATTTATGTTATATCATATAAACATCTGGTTGCTGAAAGTAAATAATTTAGGTAGGTTGAAAATCTTGAGACATGAATGACGGGTTTGCCATTTAGCACACCGTGACCTGTTTTGAGATGGGGGGACTCTATGAGATAATTTTATAATTAATGAAGTTAATAAGTAAAAATGAAATCCTCTCTTTTGAGAGAGACCCATTATCCTTATTGAGATCCACAGGGGTTAAAATGGTAAATAAAACTGAAAATACAATCAATGAAACTGAATCTGGTAAAAAGAGATTTAACATTCAGGAAATATTTGGAAAGCTAAGCAATGATATTGATACACTTGCAAAGAAGACAGGAGAAGAGGCCTCAAAACTTGCAAAAAATATCAATTCAGAAATCAAAGCTCTTCCAGGGGAAATAAAATCCATCGATGTGAAGAACGAAGTAAAAAACATTACTGCCAGGGTTGAAAAACTGGCAGAGGCAACTGGTGAAAGTGCAAAAAAACTTGCAACTGATATTAAGACAGATGTCCGGAAATTAGTGGATAAAATCGAAAGCTCGGCATCAAAGAAAAAATAAATTAAAAATTACTTTGCAGGAAGCTACGGCGCTTTAACAGCTGACCACAATTACTGATAGTAAAATAACATTAATTTGTTGTTGGAGTGGTACTTTTTTGTTAAGAAATGGCGTTCAATTCGTTATTTCTTTCTTTTTAAATTCATTAAAACGTTTCTCAGCCGTGACTTCAATTTCTTTTTTTCGATCATCTGGTTATCCTATTTACTTCTTCTATAATTCTAAACATAATTGGTGCTTCATGTTTTGTTTAGAAATCTATTCTAATTGACATATGATGAACTAGAAACTAAATTTCTATGGCATTTGTCTGAAGTTTGTAAAATTGAGAATTTAATAACCAGTATTACGTTTTAAAAAAAGAATATCATCAAGTACATTATAGAAATTTTTAAATAGATAAACTTATATATTTAATTTTAACAGTTGATTCTTTCTGACTCTTTTAGAGCAGTTGAGTTCTCTGTTAGTTAGACAACCTCCTAAATAAGAGTGGGACCCTCTTCCCACTCAACTCCCAACTTCTTAAGGTCACGGTAAGCTAAAATCTTTCTGGGAACTGTGAACCGATAATTATTCTATTTATACTTTTTCCAACCGTAAATCCTATAAACAACCCGTTCTTTGCCTTCAAGAATATTGACGAAAATTTGCATTTTATATTATATCTGACTCTGTCAGTAAAAATTGTACGTCAGCAATACTAACAAGTCCTTCGTTTCACTTACTGAATAAATTGTTAAACCTTAGATTTATATATTATGAAGTTGATTAGAAAGCAGGGCATCTGGGCAGGTCATAAAAGACTTGTATAACTATTTTTTATAACCCACCCCCCCACACTCCCCACTCCCCAATACAACCGGATGCCCATTCCCAAATTTTAAAATATATATCATGAATGCTTTTTTAGGTTAGAAGTGAATGATCTCGTTCACCCGTTAAATTTGGAAGGATTTTGTTAAGGCCTTTCAGAATTATGGGAAGTCGTATATTTTCCCATGAAAGAACAATCCTTATCAACCTGAATTCAACAGTTAAATAAATGATCATTCTTCTTTTTGTATTCATTGATCCTGATAAAAAAAACGGAGCTGTAACCCGGGAGCTGATAGGGTAATCTTCTGACATTCTTACTTTTTTGCTCTAATTACTACTGCTCCTTCAAGACTTTCGGTCTCTACATGAAAGCCTACATCTTCAAAAAGCGCTTTCCATCCAGTTTCAGAGAGCTGGGGTCCGTGGTGATGTTGGTGTGCCAGAGGTTCAACTGCTGTCAATTGCCCACTTTTTTTCATAACTCTCTTGATTTCGGAAATTGCAGATTTTATGTCATCAAAATGGTGAAGCACTAAAAAGAGGGTAACAGAATCCGCAAATTCACTCTCTAAGGGCAATGCATAGACACTCCCAATCTCGAACTCCACATTCGGTACACCGAACATTTCCGCGTTCATTTGTGCCTGGCCTACAAGGGACTCATGCAGATCGATCCCATAAACTTTAGAGTTCGGATTGTTTTTTGCAATTTCAATAGTAAGGCCTCCGAACCCACTTCCTATGTCCAGAATTGTTTCACCTTTTATATCTTTAAGTACGGCAGGAAACACTCGTTTCCGCACAAGAGACATGCGGTCTTCCGGGAAATATGCTTTTTCTGCTTTTTCTGCTTCTATTGATGTGAAAGGAAGGATTGCATAAACTTTTGACCCCTGAAATGCCATCAGGCCTTTTACATAAGCACTATCTGCCTCTGTTGAAAAAAGTTCGACAATTGAAACTCCGATATCTCCACAAAAGCGCATATTCCACTCGGACCTCTTCTCAGGGTATCTAAAATTAAGTGGAGAGTGTACTCCCAGGTAGTGAGAATACTCTGGTTGGAAGTATGAAGAGGCGGACTCAGGTTCATTCAGGCGAATCTCACTGATGCTATCTCTGAAAAGTGCAAAGAATTGCAGGCAGGTTTCGTCAGCTTTGTTTATTATGTTTCCAATTTCTTTGAACATACTTTTAAATTCGTTTTAAATGAATAAAAACTCTAGTGTAGGTTAATCAAAAACAATGGGAGGAATATTCAATAAATTCAATAATAAAAATAAATAATTTTAAAAAGGAAGATTTGACTGAGGTTTTTGCTTGTAGGTATTTGCCTATTGAATTGCCTATTATTCAGTGGGACGAAAGGCTTTCAAATTCAATGCCATATATCAACAAACAAGCAATATCCTAGTTCCGATATTCTAATATATATAATTTTTTCTTAATTTTGAGCCATTTTTTAAATAGTCTTTTCTTTTGAAGGTTCAAAAAATTAAATAAGTGCAATTCAATCACACTGAAAAACACAAAATATAGACGTTAATTCGAGAATCGGCTCAAAATGACTTTCCTATTCAATATTGAATAAGTTGTCTATTGTTATTGTTTAATAACTATAATCCACAATTTTCTCTGTTATAAAACGATACTGTGCAATATCTGGGAAATTTGAATGTTTTATTTTTTTGCACTTTTTATATTTTTTAGACAAAATATTATATTTTTAGAAAATTTTAAATATTAAAACTAGGAAAAAGCTTACTGCTTTCCGATTAAAAAGTGAATTTTCTTTAAATTGAGATGCAAAAAGGATGAAATATAAATGGCAGACGCTGAAACACTACTCCAAGAGGTTGCTGATGCTGTAATCTCATGTAATAAGGATAAAGTGCTCAAAGCGGTGGAAAATGCAAAGTCCGAACTTCCACCGGAAGAAATCATAGAAAAAGGTCTATCTGCTGGTATGAATCAAGTAGGGATTTTATTCGAGAGGGGAAAGCTCTTCCTGCCTCATGTGATGATAGCAGCAGATGCAATGAGTGCAGGAGTAAAATTACTCGAAGAAAAAATACCTGAAGGTGCCCGAGAAAAGAAGCTTGGTGTTATAGTTAATGGTACTGTTGAAGGCGATGTTCACGACATTGGCAAATCAATAGTCTCAACAATGCTGCAGTCCGCCGGTTTTGAAGTTTACGATATTGGTCGTGATGTTCCAATCATGAACTTTGTCCAGAAGGCTAAAGAAGTTAATGCAGATATGATCGGTATCTCTGCATTGATGACCACTACTCTTCAAGGACAGAGGGAAGTTATTGATTTGCTCAAGGAAGAGGGCATAAGAAACAAAATAAAGGTCATGGTTGGGGGAGCTCCGGCAACTCAGGCATGGGCAGACAAAATCGGGGCGGATTGTTATGCCGAAAATGCCAGCGAAGCTGTGACAAAGGCAAAAGAGCTGCTGCTCTGAACTCCAATAATCAATCAAAATTATCAATAAAAGACTATTTTTCGTATCTTTAAAGGAGGATTAAAAGATGGCAACCGAATACGCTTTGAGAATGGGCGATGGTAAAAAAATCTACCTCACGAAAGAGAAAATTGTCAGTGAGATCGAAGCTGGTTCCGCTAATGCTTCCGACCTCGGGGAAATACCCAGCCTGAGTGCCGATGAAATGGACAGACTTACAGAAATTCTCACAATGCCCGGAAAGACTGTCAGCGTCGAGCAGGGAATGGAAATACCGGTAACTCATGATATTGGTACAATCAGGCTTGATGGTGACCAGGGGAACAGTGGAGTAGGTATTCCCTCAAGCCGGCTTGTTGGCTGCATGATGCATGAAAGGGCTTTCGGTGCGGACACGATGGAGCTTGGGCACATTGACTACAGTTTCAAGCCGGTAAAACCCGTGGTTTCAAACGAGTGTCAGGCAATGGAGGTATGTCAGCAGAATATGATCATTCCTCTTTTCTACGGTGCGATGCCAAATATGGGACTTTACTACACTCCAGACGGGCCATTTGAAAATCCAGGGGACCTTATGAAAATGTTCAAGATCGATAAGGCGAGAGAGTCGATGGAGCATGCTGCAGAACACCTGACAAGGGATATGGTCTGGGTGATGAAGAAACTCCATACCTCCGGAGCAGACGGTGTTAATTTTGACACAACTGCTGCTGCAGGGGATGCCGATATGTTTGGTACTCTAAAAGCTGTGGAAATTCTCAGGACTCAGTTTCCGGAGATGTATATTGAGGTTGGGATGGCCGGAGAAATGGTCCTCGGGATGCACGGGGAAATGATGTACGACGGAGTTCAGCTTGCAGGTCTGTGGCCGCATGAGCAGGCTCCTTTAGTTGCAAAAGCCGGAGCAAATGTCTTTGGGCCTGTGTGCAATACCAACACCAGCAAAACTTCCGCCTGGAACCTGGCCAGGGCAGTAACCTTTACCAAAGCTGCAGTTGAAGCTTCCCCAATTCCCTGTCATGTAAATATGGGAATGGGGGTTGGTGGAGTCCCAATGCTTGAGACCCCTCCGATTGATGCAGTTACCAGGGCAAGCAAGGCGATGGTCGAGATTGCAGGCGTAGACGGCATATAGGTAGGGGTCGGCGACCCATTGGGTATGCCGATCTCCCACATAATGGCTTCAGGTAT
>JAUPKV010000613.1 GCA_030837265.1 Methanobacteriota archaeon | reverse complement strand
ATACATGTAAATGTCACTCGATCGGTTGTCCCCTACTCTGTATATGTTTTCCCACACTATTCTATCACCATATATATCTGGACTGATCGAATTGCCATTAAAAGTGACTTGACGTGTTTTATGCTTAACGATATCTCGCATATAGACATCCGTTGATCCATTTTGGTCTTCCACCCACACGACAATGTTTCCATAAATTTTACTGCCTTGGGCTCTACCAGTTCTGCTGATATCACTTACTCTCTTTGTGGGTATGTCGTATATGGAAATATTTGTACTCCATTCGCTTGAATTTACCTGATTTGCCTGTACCCACACGATCTTATTTCCGTAAATAGAAGAATCAAAAAGAGCATACTTATATGGAGTTAGTTGAACTTCTTTATTGGTGCTAAGATTGTATAAATATAAACTGTTATACTGATCATTTTGATTATAGGCAGGCTGACCGTCACTATATTTTGACCTTATATACACAACATTAACCCCGTAGATCGCTGGTGTATTCGCGTCAACGATTTTAATTTCTTTGCCAGTAGAAATGTTATACACAATTACATTTCTATCGTCATCCCACCATGTAATTTTATCTCCCTGAATAGATGGGCTATCTCCCACATGTCCTAGCCCGGTTATGTTTCCACTAGTCAAGTTGTACATGACAGCTCCGTTGCCAACAGTCTCAGCCCATGTAACAATGTTACCATAAATTGATGGATTCAATGTTAGCCTCGAACCTACGATCATGGTCTCTTTGCCAGCATTTGCTATCGATGTAAAACTTATGAGAAAAATCAAAGCAAGTGCTAAATGTATTACTTTGTTCCCCGCATTAATCCCCATTAAGGATGTAATACTGGAAACTACATCAACGTTACTACCCATTAGTAATGTGGGGAAAAAGAAGAACGAGTATTGATTCTTGTTTTAAAACAAAAACATAGTCTCCAAGCATGCCACGCCTGTACCTTTTAGGATACTTTTTCTAGATAAATCATAAAAAATCTGCTATAATTAGAAACTCAACTAATATTCCCAATTAGATTTGGAAACATAATATTCATTTTTGGATCTGATCATTAATTATTTTGAAACAATTAGCTTGAAATATTATCAAATCAAAAATTAGTGATAATTTGGAGGAAGTGAAATATGGATTTTAAAGACTGCATTAAGTTTGCAAATGAAACACCCGTTTGCTATCTAGCAACAGTAGAAGGTAAACAACCTCGAGTTCGGGCATTAGGTTTCTGGTTCGCCGACGAAAGCGGATTTTACTTTCAAATTGGAGCTATGAAAGATATGTACAGACAACTTCAGGCAAACCCAAAAGTAGAGGCATGTTTCTGGCAACCCGACGAAACAACAGGAAAAATGATGAGAGTTGCAGGTAATATAGAATTTGTAGATGATCCAGAACTTAAGAAGAAGGTGTTGGAGGATAGACCATTTCTTAAAGAGTTTGGTCTGACATTTGATCATCCAGGGCTTATAATTTTCCGCATTTCTAAAGGTGAAGCATATTTTTGGACAATGGCAACTAATTTCGAGCCTAAAAAATTCATTAAATTCGGCGATTAAAATATTTTCCAGAAATAGTACTTTTAATTAATAGGCTCCGTCCCAAAACCAATTTTATTCTCACTCAGTATGTTTTCAGGATCATTTTTCAGGCTTAAAAACTCTATTGATTTCAAACTCTAGATTCAGATACGCAATTTTGAGTTTTGGAATTAGCTCTTTCAAAACTCTATTTTTCATATTTTCATAAACTTAACATCCGACTCCGATATTGAATTTAAATAAGAGTTTTAACTATGGAAATAGTTCTGAAATTCTCTATGTGAAAATAAAATAATTTTGAGACAAGTTCACCAAAAACATGCTGGGAGATATTGAGAGCATATTAGGGCGCTTCACAACAACGAAGAAAAAAACAAAAACAGAAAAAAGGTCAGGTTAAGGGCTATAGAAGCCTAGACCCTTTTATTACTCCATCAAACGTAAACGGTATATAAATCTTTGACAATTTTCGTAGTCGCCTTTGCAGTACTTCGAGATCACTTCTGCAGGTAACTTACCCTTTTTTGGGGAAACATCGCATATACAGGATTCACTATTGGAATTAGGACTCACTGTTATAAGATAAGAACAACACATTCAAAACACCTCTAATATATTACTATATGAATTATCCTTACATAAAACAATATCTCTGCTGGAACTTTAGCGTTTAATGTAACGAATTTTTGCGTTTTCATGCACGAAGCAAATCTGCTCCAGTGAACTTCACCGAGTTGAGAAACAACAACACTGGAAAGTACTAAACTCATTTTGGAAATAATACCAACCAAATATTAGGAACTACCGATTTTTACAACATGTCGTTGTTAACTTTTCTGAAAGGCTCTTATCAATAGAGCATGCACCTGTAATTATAAATATGATCTCATAATTATAAAGATCACTGAATAACTCAAATACATGGCCAAATAGAAGATGGAAAATGGGGGATGGAAATAGATGAAAAATAAAGATAATTTATACTTCACATTTTTGACTTCAGTATTCCT
>JAUPKV010000612.1 GCA_030837265.1 Methanobacteriota archaeon | reverse complement strand
ATAAGTTCATCATAGATACAAATGTCTACCCCAAAGACATGAACATAGAAACGCCTCCTAAATCTACTAAACGAACTTGCAACTCTTGGAACCCTCACCTGTAAGTACAGTCAGGTGAGGAGTTTCAGGTGCAGCACAATTTCCGCAGAAGTCTGCAAAATGCAACAACTTCCCATATTTAAACATCAAAAACTCATCTTTCTTAAGTATAAGCGATTCACTCCACATCTGTGAACATCTGCGGAATGTATGAATGGAGAATGAGGTGGGATCTCTTACCTTTATTTATTGAGAATGTCCTCGTTTTTTCTTGTTTTCTTCATAGCCATCATGCATGATTGGGGTAGAGAAACTTTTGAATCGAAATTGGTTTCTTCAGGGTACGCAAGCAATTAAAGTCACTTATAGTAGGTGTCAGAGGTTAATTGTCAAAATATGAAAATCTTATTGATATTTTACATATTATTTCATATAAATAAATAACATTAAGTTGTATTAATTTTTAGAAAATCTTAAATAGTATGTTGTTTTTATGTCAAACAAATGTTCCTGTGGACTTACGTATTTGAAGCAAAAAACAAATTCGTTTAAACTATCTACTCCCAAAATCGTGAATAAAACCTCGATTTCTTCTCACATGATTCGTTTTTCAAGTGCGTAGGTCTTACAGTAAATATAATCCAAACAACATAGTAGACAGAAAAGTACTTTCCCATACACTGAGATTCTTCACCTTTAAATGCGTGCAGGTGAGGGATTTCAGATTCTCTCTTTTTGTGTTGACCTAACAAAATACCATCTATTTTTCAATAAATACCAGATGGAATATTCTTTTCTATTAAGGATTCACCAAAGCTCTATGAAAGTAGAGGAAATAGATCTCGTAGATTTAGGGATTAATAGCTGGAAACATTGTCTCGATTATTGAGGTAGATATTAGTCAAAAAACGATGGACTACCTGAGGTTTCAATTAATTAAATTAGGTTCAAATCTAAGTTTCCTCAGGAGTTATTACGTCAATATTTTCTATGCGAAGAAAATGTTTTTTATTTCTAGTTACGATCTTATTTACGCCCAGAGACAGAGCTGTTGCTGCAATCAGGCAGTCGTTTAACTCGATTCTCTTTCCGCTTTTGATGAGGTCTGCATAAATTTTCCCTGCATCTTTTGCTATTCTTGAATCAAGATCTATAATCTCAACAATATTGAGTAGTTCAAGTGTCCTTTCAAGAGCATCCGGAGATTTTGAAAGGTGTGCACCGACACTGAGTTCAGCGACTGTAATTGATGATGTATAGCCTGAATGCTCATCCCCTAAGCGTTTTAGAAAATTTATGGAGGAGATGACTCCCTCTTTTCTAAGGCAGTCAACAAATATCGATGTATCTACAAAAAACTTCATTCTATCCAGTCCAGACGTGAAGTCTTTCGCAGTTGGTCAACAAACTCTTCACTCTCTATATCGTAACCCCAGGCTCCACAGGCCGACTCTACAAGTTCTATTGAGCTTCTTCCTTCTCTTTTTCTAACCATGTTGAGAATAGAATGGATTTCCCTATCGAGCTCGATAAGTCGCCTTTCGATCTCTGTTGTTGATTCCATAAATATCAATTAGTTTTAATGACGTATAACCTTATCTCGGAGGAAAGAGTACCTTTCACAAAGTTAAGTTTAGTTATTGTTTTATGTCATCTAAAAATTGTTTACGTAGGAAACGTACAAAGTGATGGCGTCACTAATAGCTCCTGAATAGGAAAATTCCTTTTTTGAAAACTAGCTAAAGTTGTCAAGGGAGTTTAAAAAGAGAACTCGTTCGCTCTTAGTTGATTTTGTAACGTCAGGTCAACTTTTCTGAGGAGGCAAACCGAGTTCAATAGTAATTTTTCTATGAAGTTTCTGTCATGCATTCAGTCAAAGTCGTTTGCAACTCAGTATTCATTCTACAGCTTCTTTCGTTTTTAGTTCGCTTGCAACTTTAAATACCATAACCGTATAGTACTAATTAAAGAAATAACAAGGAAGATGATGAAAGATGAAAATAAGAGAATTTCTTGTTATCTTAGAGCAAGATGAAGATGGAACTTATATTGCTTCGGTACCTGATCTTCCTGGATGCCATACTCAAGGAGATACAATTGAAGAAGTAAAATATAACATCAAAGAGGCAATTGAACTTTATCTTGAAGTTAAACCAGAAATGGCAGACAATATGCCTGCAAATTTCATTGGAGTAGAGAAAGTTAAAGTTGAGGTTTAATGAGTAGAATAGTACCTCTTCCTGCAAAAAAAGTTGTAAAAGCGCTTGAAAAAGTGGGTTTTCAACCTGTTCGACAAAAAGGAAGTCATTTATTCTTAGAACATCTTGACGGGAGAACAACAGTCTTACCGATACATTCAAATAAAGATCTAAAAGTTAACCTGATAAACAAAATTCTAAAAGACGCTGGAATTTCAAGAGATGAATGGGTGGAATTAATCAATAGTTTAATTATTTTTTAAAGTATCCCAAATTGCATTGTTGTTATCAGCTGTCAATAGTAACTTACTTTTCCCCATTTTCCGGATTTACTATTCTCCATATTCAACACGAAACTATATAAAAATTCTATAAATGTAATACGTGCTATGGAAGTAGTGGAGGATCATATGTACTCGTTTTCGAGTTAATGTCTTCATATGCCTTGTTCTTTATGGATTTTTGATTATAGAACGCTTTTTTTCACTCACGACCCACTTCTCTAGAATGGCCAGCCTATTGCATTTCCTGATTAGGAAGCAGGGCTTTTTACGACCTGTCAGCACCATTCCACTCCACTCTTTGGACTCTAGGCATTCCGGCTGTTCTCGTAAGATTCCTTTGGGGAATCAACCGACATTCTATCCAGTAAGCTTATATAGAGTTCAAAATAATACAATAAATAAAGAGCCTGGAAAAAGACTTCATTCCTCATTTTCCAGGACATTCTCTACTGTTTAGTGGAGGAATTCGTCTAGCGATACTGTACAGTATTATGTACAGAGCTTGCAAAACGGACGATGAGAGAGACTTTGGGCAGACTTCTTTCATCTTTTGTCCGGAATTTTTTTATCCGGATGACTCAATAGCCTT
>JAUPKV010000611.1 GCA_030837265.1 Methanobacteriota archaeon | reverse complement strand
TAAAAATTCTCAATTCAAAAGCTGTAAGAAAAATCTGAGATCTTTCAAACCCCATTGAAAGTTCTCGGAGAAACTGTTCAGCATTCTCATCGTGAAGCTTAAGGTTAATTAATTTGTCCATATTTTACATCTTCCTATAGAAGTCGCTGCTTTTCTGTTACTGATTCGAGAAAATGTTTTGTTACTCTAAACCAGTACAAGTTATGTCTTTTCAAATTTGCTGTTATTCTTATAATTATGAATTGAGCTTTAAGAAATCATATCTTCATATTAAATAACAAAATTAATTGATTATATAACATTAAATTGAATTAAAATAACAGAAAATATTAAATATTATATTCTCATATAACATTTGCTGTCAAAGACATCTCAAAAACAGAAAAATACTCTACTAAAGTAACCGCCCTCAGAAACCTGGAATTCCTCCTGTAAATGAAGGAAAGGCAGGTGGGTATTTTCAGGTTCAATAATTGAATCAGAATAACTGCTCATCTGCTCAATTAAATCTTTTTTGCATTATTTCTAAAAAATATGAGAGGTTCTACCATTTGTGTTCAATAGAGTATCAAGCTTGCAAGTTTTTATTTCATAATAAAAAAATTAAAAATAATAACACTACATATTATAAAATAAACCACTAGTGTTAAATATTAGTTCATCATACATGAAATAGCTTGTGCGAATAGATAAAAAACGAGTGACTCTTGAATAATCAGTGGATTGGCTTGTGCTCTGAATTCCTCACTTGCATGTGCAGGCATGTGAGGAATTTCAGGTACAGTGAAGTAAAAAATTCAAGGAAACTTATCGATTTTTTATTTTCTTCAGGAACACAACAGTATTATTAACCGGCGGTTCGGGATGAGCCTTCAGATATTCTCCAAATCCTTCAGGAGGTTCGAAGAAGCTACTGCCGTCCAAGATCTTCCTGAGACCCTTTTCATAAATACGGTAAGAAACTTTGCTTCCTTCAGGCAAGGCTTTGGCCAGGTACTCAAAGATCTCTTTCTTCGGCTCGGCCTGTGCAGCAATCACGTAAAGATCAAAATTTGTTTTAAGGGGAAGGCAGAAGTGGTTTCCTTCTATTATCCTGATATTTTCGGAAAGTCCGAGTCGGGAAATAACTTCCCTGGAGAGGCATGCTCTTTCTCGGTTCTGTTCAATTCCTATTCCTTGAACACTGTGCTCGTGACAGAGAGTTATCAAACTCATGGGAAGAGGACCGCTGCCAAGAAATAAAACGCAGTCTTTTGGTTTCAGGCAGGAGCCTTTATATTCGGTGTTGGAAAGCTGCAGGTAGTTCGGATAAAAAGTAAAATTCTGTAGGGTTTCCCATGGATTCGGGCTTGAAAGAAGGCCTTCTGCTTTTTCAATTTCAAGTTTCAGGTTGTATGAAAATCTGAAGCAAGAGATCACATGCAGTAAAGAATGGAATTCAGGATTTTTGAGAATTGCCTCAATGGACCCCTCATCCACTTCCAGAGCAGCGAGTTCATCCAGCCCTTTAAAGGCTGCCTGCAATTCGGGTGATGAGCTTTCCAGAATATCCTCTTCTCCAAGGTCCCTTATTAGAGTATAAATACGCCGAAGTTCGTCAATTAAAAGTAAAGTATCTATTTTTTGAATATCAGTCACACTCCAGGAAGACCAGGGTATTATGTACTCCACCCGAGGGATCTATTTCCTTCACTTTTCGAAAGCCGCTGATGTACTCCGGTATAACTGGCCTGTAGAGTAACTGCCTCATACCAGTATAGTTGCGATAGCATATGGAAATGGGCTTTTTCAGTTCTAATTTCTTCTTCTTTGTTATGTTATTGAGGTTTTGGAAAATGCGTATTTTCGGTTCAGCGAGTCCTGCTATAAGCACAGAGTCCCATTTAATATTAGAGAGTTCAGTTTCATTTCCTGGAATAATACTAATTTCCTTCTCAAGGTCAAAGTGCTTTACACAGCTTTTTGCCAGTAACACAGCCTCAGGGTCCTTATCGATACCAATACAGCTGATACCGTATAATTTACTAAAAAGCAGCAGAGTAACAGGTAGAGGACCGCAGCCAATAAAGGCAAGAGTTTCAATATCAGGTGAATTCTGGACCTGAACTTTAATTAGGTTTACATATCTTTGATATAAAGGAAATGATTCCAGCATTCCCCAGGGATCATCATAGTTCAGGATCTCACGTGCCAGATGAGCTTCGTGAACATTAAAAAAACTGCTGTAGCTATGATGGATCGCAGGAAGCAAAGAGCGAATAACAGGATCCCTGAAGACAGCGTGATGGACGTCTTCGCTCACATCTATATGTACCAGTTCATACAATTCAGAAAAAAGATCATAGAGTTCGGCTAAATTTGATTCCGATATTTTATTTAAATCCAAATCTTTTATTTTATTGTGAAAATCCATGATCTGGGACTTCATAGTGTTTAGTTGCTCCCCAGAATCCTGAAATGTGATAGGAAAATTGCCAATCTCAGCATTCAGCACATTACTCATTATATTATACTCCTCAGGCCCTCGATTATAATTGTCGTTAATCAAATATTTATTTTATAATTACTGCAAACTAATATACATCCGAGAGGGCTGCATATAAACGTTTGCGTTTTTTTAGAAAGGTATGAATTTAGAAAGGAAACCTGAATAATGATTATGAGATATTGTGAAAGAATAAATAAAATATAACACAAAACAGTAATTTCGTATTGATATAAAGAAAAATCAATTGTTAACGGCGTGAAAAAAATAAGTTGCGGCATTTTTTAGGAGATCTCACTCCATTAAAATGCCGGGATCATAGGGTATATTCTCTTTGTCCCAAAATAAGGAAAATTGAATTATTACCTAGAAGTTTCTGCAGGAGGGACTGCCTATTTTTTTATACATATGTACTTCCAGAAGAGGGTCTACTTCAATATTTACAAATCCTATTTAGGAAAAGAGTAAAAAAGCATTAATGGGACTTATTTCCTCGAATAAAGGAAGAGAATTCTTGATAAGCCCATAATGGTTCCTGAAAATAAGGGAGTTATGGCTCTTTTTCACAAACCTCTCTGTCCACTCGGAGACAAGTCTTTTAAATCGCTTGCTTGGCCCGGGATCAAACCAGTCCCCGTCTATGGAAAGAAGTCTGCCTCCCGGTTTAAGGACTCTTTTCCATTCCCTAACAGCGCAGGAAGGCTGAGGGAGCGTCCTGAGCAGGAATTTGTTCACAACCAGGTCGAAAGAATTGTCCTCAAAAGGCAGGTTTTCTGCGTCCCCGTGAAATAAATCAACTTCAAGACCCATATGCTCTGCGTTGTGCTTTGCTTTCTCGAGCATGCCTGCAGAGAGATCCACACCTGTTACCTCGTGTACCATTTCAGCAAAAAGGAGGGCGAGAAAACCAGCACCGTTACCCACGTCCAATACTTTCAAACGCTCACCGGAAGAAAGGGATCTCACGAATATTTATTCCCAGACAGCACGTTCTTCCTTGTCAAAGCCATTTACCCCGTTTTTATAAGTTGATGATCTTATATTCCAGTAGTTAGCAATAACTTCCTTGCAGTCTATACAAACTCCTCCAAGAGATCGTAATGAGTAGTTTCCCCCGTGCTTCCTTCAGGAGTTGTTCTCATTTTCAGGTCTTATTTTTGGAAGGTTTTCGCGTGATCTAAGCAAAATTTTATGTTTTCTTAAGATCTTTTTCTTTATTACGATCAACCAAATGGAAAGTGACGTCCTTTAGTAAAAGGTTCCTTATGACAATGGATCCCGGCAGCAGACCCTTTATTCTCAAACTTCGTATCCATGTGTTTTTTGCAATAATTTTCATTCTCTCAACTTCCCTAGTCATACTTGTATCCCTTTTTTACCAGTAAACTTTCAAGTTTTTACTCATATTTATAATCATTTTAGTAATATAAATTATTTCCTATTGATAGTTAATAAGATCAATAACTTATAATTTGGTTCATAATAATAATACTAAAACACAAGTTCATTAAAATAAATGTAATTTATATATCGGAATTTAAGATAATTCTTTTGATCTACTTTTCCGAAAAGTCATGAAATCTTTGTTTTGATAATTAACATAAATATATAAAAACGTATGAAAAAGTATTTAATTAGTGAACTACTGTTATATTAAATAACAACAAATTAAAATATTGTATTACTAAAAGTTGTTTGTCTGGAAAAAAGTAATTGAAGGTTGGGATTTTTGACTCCGAAAAGTAGAAAGGAAAGGACTCTGCCAAAGCAAAAAGGCGAGCTACATGCATATGGAGAGCGGGACAAACTATTTATTTTTTCTTTGCTAACTTCTCATTCTGCCCACTTCTTTTCTCCGATTTCCTT
Source organism: Methanobacteriota archaeon (assembly GCA_030837265.1). The sequence goes on along the minus strand of JAUPKV010000611.1, from coordinate 10,765 downwards.
TCCACCTCCTGACTGTTCATATATTCCTTCAGGACTTCTTTATCTTAATCTGAATATTTATCGAGAATCAACGATAAAAGCCCTTATCAAGGAACAAAGTGAGGACCTTTATAGGCTAATTAAAAGGATACATTTTGACGGAAATTTTTATCGAGTAAATTGTTTGCATTCCGGAGGATGGGAATACTGTTGGGACCTGGCGGTACGAGTTCAGTTTTTCGGAATGATGCAGGGATTAGCTTTCGAGCCGGAAAAGATCGTTATAAAAAAGGAAAAGAGAATAATCTACAGATCCGTTGTCCTTGTTAATCCCTGCGAGTTATGGGACAAGAGACTTGTCGAACGATTATGGAACCTTCAAGAGAGAATTGAGTTCGTAATCGCAAAAATTCTCTACCACGAGTGCATCCATATCCTAATCTACTTTGGGAAAACCCTGCCGGCAGGTGTCAGGCAAACGGATGTTTTTCTTGAGTTCAAACAAATACTTAAATTTGCAAACTCGAACAAACTCTGTCCTGAGAGCAGCAACGTCCAATCATGTCTTAGAAAGCTTACAGACCTGGCCCGGAACTACCCCAAGAGTTCAGAAGAAAAGCTAAATCAAGTTTCAGAACTTTATGAGTTCCTGATCCATGAAAAATACAGCATAGATAAAACAGATATGGCTTTCGGTCTTTACTGGAGTAACACAAGAGTTTCCATGAACTACGCAAAGCTTGCAGCTTTGAGAATAGGTTCCTGTACAGAATCCAACAGTGAACCCTGGAATAAGGAAGTAAATAGGCTGCATAAGTGCTTGAAAGATTTGTATGACCGAATTGACAATAATTGTGCTCTGAACATTAACTAATGTTATTTTAGTATTAAGTTTAGCTCAGATGCAAATAAATTAAATTTGTTGTCTAAAAATCAGGCATCTGCATCTGAGGCTAAAGTTGTGAGTTTTGAGAATTTTACCCCTTTAAGAGCCATTATTGATTCAGAAAGTTCTTTTATTTCTTCGCCGTCTCCATCCAGAACAATCACTTCAAAACAATTATCATGATCTAAATGAATATGCATAGAGGACTTTATCAGGTGAGAATAACGATGCTGGATATCGGCAAGGGCATTTGAAAGACCTCGTTTCGTATGATCATAAACAACTGAGACTGTCCCGGTACGAGGACCTTTAATATCACCCATCCACTCATAATATGAAATATAATTCCTGATTGAGTCCCTTATACCCTCTGAACGTGAAGAATAACCCCTTTTTTCAATAATCTCATCAAATTTACTCAGCAAGTTATCGGGAAGGGAGACCCCTATCCTCATAAGCTCTGTTTCCATAGTATCACCAAATTTTTAGAATAATATATTAGATAATATTTTGATAATAGGAAGTATTACTATATATGTTTTTCTTACTTAATAATTATATATATTCATTAGTTGTATATGTGTAAAAGTATAGCGAATTTCTAACAAAAAAATAAATTACTCGATCAGACATCATTAAAGAAATGCTTGATTGATGCTGTTTGCTCTCGAGAAAGTAACATAATTATGATTGAGAATAACATTAGATAATATGAAATTGAAAAGAAGTATTAAATATAAGTTATTCATACATTCATACGTCTATCCGAAAGACACTATAGCTGAAACACCTCCAAAAATAGTTACTAAACATGCAATCTGAAAATTCCTCATCTGTAAATATAAATAATTAAAAGAAAAGCAGTTGAGGAATCTCAGTGCAGAGTGGTGGTGTAAAATCCCTCTCTGAGATTGCGTTGCTTTTTTCCGGTCTAAACCTGAGATTAAGCTTCTGTTTTAAAACAAGTTATTACAGTCAAGCATGATTTATATCATTTAAAAAAATTATATTGTGGCATAACCTTTTAATTAGAGTTTTTTCGTGGCTCACAACCAGTACTCCAATATTCATCTCCTCTACTACACCTAAAATAGTATTCCATATCTGGGCCTGAGTAATCGCGTCAAGCATTGTGGTAATCTCATCGGCTATCAAATATTTGGTTTTAGGCCCTAACGCTCTTGCAAGAGCAAATCTCTGGAGTTCTCCTCCTGAAAGTTCATTAGGCCAGCGATTAAGCCAGCTCTTTTTAATTCCGAATGAATCAAGAATATTCTGTGATACGTTATCCCCTTCATTTAAAATGTCCTTCATTTTCCATTTAGGGTTTACAGCCTTCTCCGGATGCTGAAAAACGAGCTGAACCGGGTTATATCCTTTTGATGAGATATTTTTTCCGTCCACATCTACTTTTCCTTGATAATCAGCCTCATAGCCGGCCAATACTTTACACAGGGTTGATTTTCCACTCCCGCTATCCCCAATTAGACCCAGTACTTCTCCACGCTCCAAAGATATATTCACTTTATTTAAAATCAAATTATTTTGTTTATATCCGAAGCTTATGTTTTCACCTTTAAGGCACATTATTGCACCTCACGGTTCCTCCATTGACCAATTTATATTGAGGGATACCTTTAGAGCAAATATCATTCTTTTTAGAACACCTTTCATAAAAAATACATCCATCTATGACTTCATCCAGCATGGGTTGATGCCCTTTGATTGCTTGGAATTTGGTTTGTGGAAGTGCGTTCCAGAGGGCTCTGGTGTATGGGTGCCTTAGATTTTCTCCATCATTTTTAAAATCTCCAACATTCGCTACTTCTAAAACCGTACCTGCATAGAATACTGCAATTTTATCGGATATTTTTAATGCCGCTTCTATATCATGAGTTATAAGTATCACTGCACATCCTTTATTTGCTAAATCTTTGAAGTGACTCAATGTTTCATTTAAGGTTTTTTCATCTAGTCCCGGGGTTGGTTCATCAGCGATTATGAGCTTCGAAGAGTTTATTACGGCAGTGGAGACCAGAACTCTTCTGGTCATACCTCCTGACAGCTCATGGGGGTACATCTTCTCAACTTCAAGCTTTAGATTATATCTCTGAAAGATTTCCTTCTGTAACTTCCTCATTAATCCTTCTTTTTTCTCTTCAACACACCCTATAACCTGGTCAGAGATTTTCATTAAAGGATCCAGGTAAGTTATCGATTGAGGAACCAGAGCTATTTCTTTACCCCTTAACTTTTCTTTTTTCTCCTGGGTTAGTTCTTGACCATTGTATTCGATTCTGCCCTCAAGTTTGGCGTTTGAAGGTAAAATCCCTAAAATCGCATGAGCTAGAAGGCTTTTTCCAGATCCGCTAGATCCTACAACTGCCAGGATCTCGCCTTTATAAGCTTCTATGCTCAAGCTGGATATGACCTTTAACTCAGTTTGCCTGAGCCCTGAAGTATATTGAATAAAAGAAAGTGAAATGTTCTCTACTTTCAATAGAGGGCTATTCCGATCTTTTTTTTCAGCATTTGTTTTGATTTTGATTCCCATATTCAACACCATTAAATCTGAATTTTAAAGTAGGTTAAATTCACTCATGAGCACTCTTCGGATCCATCAGCTTTCCTAAGTTATCTCCTATCATATCGAACGCAAGGACTACAATTAACAATGATAATCCCGGGAAGAATGCAAGCCACCAGTATCCTGCTGACAAGTACTTCATAGACTCTGACAAAATGATACCAATTGCCGGCTCATGAGGTGAAAGCCCAAAACCCAGGAATGTTGCTGAAGCTTCGTGTAAAATCGCATGTGGAAACATCAGAATAGTACCTAAGAGTATCTGAGGAATTAAATGGGGCAAGATATGTTTTGTAGCTATCCACCACTTTGACTTACCGAGATTTTTTGAAATGTGTATATATTCATGAGTTTTTAGCTGCTTAATTTCAGCCCTTACAACTCTTGTTAAGCTCGTCCAGTGTGTTAATGCAACTCCAATAATAATTCCCGTTGCCCCACCTCCGAATCCTATGGAGATGATAATTATTAGAAGAAGGTGTGGGACTGAAAGAAATAAATCTACTAACCAGGATATAATTGAGTCCGCTATCTTTCCCGCACTTGAGAGTAAGCCCAAAATTACGGCCAGTATGGTACTGATTGTAGAAGCAAAAGCCCCAATTAATATACTTGTACCAAGCCCTTCCAGAGTTCTTATGAACATGTCCCTTCCCATCCAATCTGTCCCGAACGGATGTTCCCCGGATGGATTAAGATTCTTGGAGCCAAAATTAGTCTGCAGCGAATCTTCGCCTAAAAATACGCTGGAAATCACTATTGTAAGTAGTAGAAGGGATGTAAAACCAATTATTAAAAGAGTCTTATGCCTTAAGTTAAGTCCTCTGAATACTCCTTTATTAACTGTTACAACAGCAGTACTCATATTGAAGCCTCCCGTTGTTTTATTCTGGGATCGACAAATTGGTATATTACATCAGCAAGCGAGTTTCCAATAAATACAAAGCAAGCACTGACAATTACTATTCCTAAAAGCAAAGGTACATCAGACCTCAGACCTGCTGCTACTGCAGCCTGTCCTATTCCGGGATAAGAGAACACCTGTTCAACAAGGACTGCGCCTCCGAACAATTCGCTGAACCCTAAAAACTGCAGTGTAATAGCCGGAAGCGCAACGTTTCTAATCCCATGCCTCAATACCAGGTCTAATCCTTTTTCTCCTCTTGCCTTTGCAAATAAAACGTAGTCACTGGACAGAACTTCTATTAATTTTTCTCGAGTAAACAAAGCTATCTGAGCAACTCCCAATAAACTCAAGGTTAGTGCCGGGAGAATTAAACGCAGGAGCCAATCAAAGATTGTTACGTTTTCCGCAGTAACCCCAATTGGTACACTCAAACCGATAGGGAACCACCCCAGATACACTGAAAATACCATTAACAGAATTAGTGCCAGCCAAAAAGTTGGAGTGGCAGCCAGAACATAACAATAAGTTTTTATTGACCTATCAATCCACGTCCCTTTCTTCATTCCTGCTATTATCCCTATAATGAAACCAAAAATACCTGAAAACAGCCATGAAGCTGACATAAGAACCAGGGAAGCAGTGAATCTCTCTTTGATCACTTCACTAACTGGCGTCCTATAAATCAGTGAAGTTCCAAAGTCTCCTTTAAGAACGTCTCCCGCCCAGTTCAAGAATTTGTCTTGTGGAGGTGTATTAACCCCCCAATAAGCTTCAAGTTTAGCTTTGTGCTCCGCACTCACTGGCATTTCTCCAATATAAGCCCTGACCGGATCTATAGGCGAGAACTGAATAAGCATGAAACTTACAAAGCTAACCATAATCAAGAGACTAATAAGCCTAAGTACTTTTTTCCCTATAAAGTCCAGAATTTGTGTATTGTCAAGCACGCTATTCCCTCAAATATAAACATCTAATGCTAAACTTGTTTCAACTTAGTTATAAATATTATGAAAAACTTGCTAAATTTTCATACTAAAAAATTAAAACACACCTTTGAAACATGTTTTTCATTTGTTAAAAAATCATTAAATTTCAAATAAAAAAAGATAAAATGAGTGATATTTATTACATCATTTCATTACATGTTTTACATCACTCATTTTGAGGTTGAGTTGGTTGCGTCTATTCTTGTCCATTCATAGATGTTTCCTAAGATATCCGAACCGGCATTTTTTTGTGGGGTTCCAATATCCAGGGTATTGTCAACCATATACAAATAGTCCATTGTTACCAGCCACAACCATGTTGCATCCCCTGCAGGTCCGAAACCGGTAGTTCCGTCATATGCAGCCAGTTTCCAGTTTTGCATAGCCTGATCCTGGTCTGAAGACCTCAAAGCTGTTTCCATATATTTATCCACAACAGGATTACTATAAAGACCCGGATTCTTGTATGCATCATCCGCTTCTTTACTGTGGTACTGCAGGTACAAATTAAAGGTATCTATACTGCTGTATGCGTACAAAACGGTTGAACTGTATTGATTTGCATATATTTCGTCCCAGTTTGTACCTACAAGGTTTATTTTTATACCTAATTTTTTTGCCTGTTCACTTACAGCCACTGAAAGAGCTTGCCTTGTTTGGTCTGCTGCGGAGTAGTATAGACTAAATTCTGCTTTAGTTCCATTCTTCTCCCGGATTCCGTCCCCATCGTTGTCTTTCCATCCCGCATCTTCTAGTATCTTTTTTGCTTCTTCGAGGTTTGAGTCTTTGATTCTTGCTTCAGGGTTTCCAAAGGGCCGCTGGTCCACTCCGGTATATTCTACATCCCCTTTTCCATATAATACGCCTTCAAGTATGGCTTTTCTGTCGATTCCCGTGTTTAATGCTTTTCGAATTGCTATATCTGCCGTTACATTATTGCCTATGGGATCACCCTTCAGGCTTTTTTTACCGATATTATACTGCATGGGGAACGAAACTCCGAATGCCCTTGACGACGGAAGACTCATTAAGTTGTACCCGTCTATGGTCTGGTTTGCATGGTTAATGTCGACCTCGGCTATGTCTACATCCCCGGATTTTGCAGCTGCAAATGCAGTTTCTTTATCCAGGAACAACATCGTTATTTTTTTGAAGAATGGCTTTTTCCCGTAGTAATTTTCGTTTAATTCGAGTATCACCTGCTGGCCTTTGTCCCATTGTATCAATTTATAGGGCCCTGATCCGACTGGATTTGCCCCGTAGGTTTCTTTTTTATAAGCATGTTCAGGCACGATTCCAACATACCTGAGCCTCCAGATGAAACTTGACTGGGGTTCTTTTAATTTGAATTCAACTGCAGTATCATTTATTGCCTTTGCATTTTCGAGATTACTCATATCCAGTTCCGAATTGCTTCCAATTGCGGTGTTGAATGTAAACGCTACGTCTTGTGCCGTTAGTTTTTCTCCGTCTGTGAATTTTGCATCATCCCTTATATTTACAGTCCATGTCCTGCCATCGGGACTGACAGAGTAACCCGTAGCAAGGTCATTTATCATACTGCCGTCATCGGCTGATTTAAAAAGGGTGCTTTGTATCAATGGTTCAAAATTCACATGACCGCAACCCCACCCAAGAATCGGATCAAATCCTGCTTTTGGTTCCCCTGTATGCGAGTATACGTTCACTACCAATTCATCAGAAGCATGGGAAATCGAACTGGCTGATGTTGAATTGGTAGCAGCACTGTGAGCGGCATCCGATGAAGAATTTAAAGCAGAATTGGATGCAGTATTTGACATACAACCGGATGTAGAAATGATAATACCAATAACTGCAATAACTACAATTATTGACCCTATAAGCAAATTTTGATGGTATTTTTTAATTGAAACTCCTCCTTATTTTTACCAGAATCCTTCATTATTTTAACCTGATGTCTGCTATTAAATTACAGAAAAAATTAATGATTAAAATTTCAAAAATCTTCAAAATTAGGGGGATTTAAAGTCAAAACTTAAATCCCAGGTAACTTCCTTTTCTTAGATCATCAATTGATTTCCTTGATTATTTTCCTGTGCGCTTCCATTCCAGGATATTGCCAAAGATATTTGCACCGTGAGGTTGTATTCTGGGAGTTCCAATATCCAGGTCATTATCCATAATGCACAAATAATTGATAGTTGCCATCCACATCCATGTAGCGTCTCCTTTTTCTGAAAATCCTGTTTTCCCATCCCAGGCAGCCAGTTGCCAGTTTTTATTAGCTGTATCCTGGTCAGAACTGGTTAAGGCTGTTCTTAAGTAGTTGTCCACAACAGGATTGCTGTACATTATTATGTTGTTGTAGTTCGAAGGGTCGTAACTTTTGCTGTAGTACCTTAAGTATAGCTCAGTCGGGTCAAGTGAACCATATCCAAAAACATTCGGAGTCGAATGACAAAGGGTGTCAATTTCATTCCAGCTTTTACCCTCTACTTTAATATTTATGCCCAACTTTTTAGCTTCCTCGCCTACGGAAACGGCTAATGCCTGTCTCGTTTGATCAGTTGCAGGGTAGGTTAACATGAACTCGGCTTTTAAGCCATTTTTCTCAACAATACCGTCACCATCAGCATCTTTCCAGCCGCCTTCGGCTAAAATTTTCTTTGCTTCTTCTACATTTCCGTCTTCGAAAATAGCTTCTTCATTACCCCAGGGTAACTTATCCACACCTGTAAATTCCTCTTCACCCTGCCCATTTAATGCTCCGTTGATCAAAGCCTGCCGGTCTATTCCGATATTCAGGGCTTTTCTTATTGCGGGATCAGCAGTTATGTTATTTCCGATTGCATATCCATTTTCAGTTTTTTTGCCTGTATTAGGATTCATTGGGAAGCATATCCCTCGAGCATCAATAGAATCAAGAGATACTATTTTCATTCCGTCTACTTTCTGATTTGCATATGAAGCAGGAATTTCAGCAATGTCAATTTGTCCTGACTTGGCTGCCGCAAAAGCAGCATCAGAACCCATAAAGAGCAATGTAATCTTTTTAAAGAATGGCTTTTGACCATAATAATCCGGATTTGCTTCAAAGATTACTTGTTGACCTTTATCCCACTGTACGAATTTATATGGACCTGAACCGATTGGATTTTTGCCATAGTTTTCATTATAAGCATGTTCGGGAACAATGCCAATTGCTGAAAGTTTATTGATGAATGTAGCTTGCGGATCATTTAAGTCAAATTCAACTGTAGAATTACCGATGGCTGTAGCTTTTTTCAACATGGATGAATCTACATTACCGCTAGCATTTGCTGCCATGTTAAAAGTAAATGCTACATCCTTAGCTGTTAAAGGCACTCCATCATGGAATTTAACATTATTTCGAATAATAACAGTCCACTTTAATCCATCACTGCTAATTGTAAAATTTGTAGCTAAATCGTTAATCAGATTTGCCTTGCTATCTCTTTTGAAAAGGGTGCTCTGAATAAGGGGCTCACGACTATAGCCCCATCCGGTGATAGGATTGAAGCCTGCCTCTGGCTCCCCACTGTGGGTCCCTACAGCTGCAATCAATTCATCGGAAGCCCTCGAAGTCGAGCTTGCTGGTGTAGAATTGGATGCAGCACTGTGAGCGGCATCCGATGAAGAATTTGAAGCAGAATTGGTTGCGGTATTGGACATACAACCGGATGTAGAAACGATAATACCAATAACTGCAATAATTACAAAAATTGACCCTATAAGCAAATTTTGCTGGTTTTTCTTAATCTAAACTCCTCCTTATGTTTACCAGAACCGTGAATTATTTTGTTTTAAGATCCAATATTAAAAGACCGAAAATAATTAATGATTAAAGATTTACAGAATCTTCAAAAAAATGGGATTTGAAGTCTAACTTAAATCCCGGTTAATTTTTTAGTCTGATTTTATCATTTGATCTCTCAGTTAATTTCCTGTGCGTTTCCATTCCAGGATGTTACCAAATATATCCGCACCGTGAGGTTGTATCTTGGGAGTACCGATATCCAGGTTATCATCCATAATGAACACATAATTAATGGTTGACATCCACATCCATGTAGCATCTCCTTTTTCGGAGAATCCGGTTGTTCCGTCCCAAGCAGCCAGCTGCCAGTTTTTAATAGCAGTGTCCTGATCAGAACTGGTTATGGCTGTTCTTAAATAGTTGTCCACAACAGAATTATTGTACATTATTATGTTGTTACGTTTTGAGGGATCGTAGCTCTTACTATAGTATCTTAAGTATATGTCATTCGGATCCAGCGAACCATAACCCCAGACATTCGGAGTCGAAGAGCAAAGGGTGTAAATTTCATCCCAGCTTTTACCCTCGACTTTAATGTTTATACCCAGTTTTTTAGCTTCCTCACCTAAGGAAACGGCTAAAGCCTGCCTCGTTTGATCAGTTGCAGGGTATGTTAACATGAACTCGGCTTTTAAACCATTTTTCTCAACAATACCGTCACCATCGGCATCTTTCCAGCCGCCGTCGGCTAAAATTTTCTTTGCTTCCTCTATATTTCCGTCTTCGAAAATGGCTTCTTTATTGCCCCAGGGTAGTTTATCCACACCTGTAAATTCTTCTTTACCCTGCCCATTTAAGGCTCCATTGATTAGTGCTTGCCTGTCTATCCCGATATTCAGGGCTTTTCTTATTGCAGGGTCGGAAGTTACGTTATTTCCGATTGCGTCGCCCTTTTCAGTTTTTTTGCCCGTATTCGGATTCATCGGGAAGCCGATCCCTCGAGCATCAATAGATTCAAGAGATACTATTTTCATTCCATCCACTTTTTGATTGGCAAACGAAGAGGGAATTTCAGCCAGATCTATTTGTCCCGACTTTGCCGCCGCAAAAGCAGCATCAGCTTGCATAAAGAGAATGGTTATCTTTTTAAAGTATGGCTTTTGGCCGTAATAATCCGTGTTAGCTTCAAAGATTGCCTGCTGGCCTTTGTCCCACTGCACAAATTTATATGGGCCCGACCCAATTGGTTTCATCCCGTAATTTTCATTGTAAGCATGTTCAGGAACAATACCAATTACTGCAAGTTTATTGATAAAAGTAGACTGGGGATCATTTAAATTAAACTCAACTGTCTCATTATCAAGAGCAGTTGCGATTTGTAACATTGACAAATCTACCGATCCACTACCATTTGTAGCAGTATTAAACGTAAATGCAACATCCCTAGCAGTTAAGGGCACCCCATCATGGAATTTGACATCGTTTCTTATTTTAACTGTCCACTTTGTTCCATCACTGCTAATCGTGTAATTCGTAGCTAAATCATTGATCAGATTCGCTTTACTATCCCTTTTGAAAAGAGTACTCTGGACCAGGGGTTCATGGTTATAACCCCATCCAGTGATAGGGTTAAAGCCCGCTTCCGGTTCTCCCCCGTGGG
>JAUPKV010000610.1 GCA_030837265.1 Methanobacteriota archaeon | reverse complement strand
TATGGTTTAAATCCCTTAACATATAATTTTATATGAATATATATCTAGGATTTATCCGATTAATGTTCGGTTTATGCAGAGACTCCGTTTTTTCGGATACCGGAATTTATCGTACTGTGGCACTAGGACATAAATATTTACGATCCTCGTGTGTATTGGTGTGTATAATAGGTAATGGGCATGAGTTATTAAAATCCGTAAGCACAAGAATCTCTGCATTTTCCTCAAATACGGAAGATGTACTTGCTTTTTCGGAATTAATCAATAACTAACGGACACGACCGTATAATATTGTGGGGGTAAATGAATTTCATGAATAAACTAATCTTATATTTGCTTATAGTGAACTTTTTTGGCGCTTCAGGCAGTACGGCTTCATCTCCTTCTGACTCTAAGGATATGCAACCCGTTTCAAAAGTTTCAGAATCAGGAATGATTTCCAATGAAACAGGAATCCAGTTCTCAGCTTTCGAGTCGCAGATTATCAATGTCGAGAACGGGAACTGCTCAGTCCAGGTAAAGTCCGGAATGGTCAATATTACAGGTGACTGCCGGGTCTATCCTGCCTATACTGCGGCTCCGGCTGCAGAGGGGAATTATCCGGGCATAGTGCTTATTCATTCCTTTAAAGGTTTTGAGCCGGGTTATCAGATTATGGTAAACAGGATGGCAGCAGATGGATACGTTGTGGTCGCTCCTTTCTGGCAGACATATTCCATCTCTCCGTCTGATGCAGAGGTGGAGGCGCTTATAAGGAACAGCACAGTTTACCTTGAGGAAAGGGACTATGTTAATTCCGAAAAATTGGGACTTACTGGCTTTTGTGCAGGCGGTAGGTATACGATGCTTTTCTTGCCGCAGATCAAGGAGTTTAAGTCCGGAGTCGCATGGTATGGTTTTCCCTATACAGGCGGAGCTGAAATCCAGCCCGACAAGCCGGCCAGCCTGATAGACCAGCTTAACGCGCCTATGCTTATGATACACGGCACCCGGGATCAGGCAAGCAACATTTCTGACATCTACAGATACGCAGACGAACTGGATGCTGCTGACAAATACTTCGAACTGAAAGTTTACCAGGGCGAACCGCACGGCTTTATGATCACAGAAAGCGGAAAACTTTCCGGAAGTTTCGTTGCACAGGATGCATATAGGGGGATGATAGGCTTCTTTGACAGAACATTGAATGATTCGTCCCGGTAACTTGAGAGGGCATATCCTCTCATCAATTCATTCTATTTTTAACAATACGGCAGACTTTTCCTTTTTTTATATAAAAGATATGTATTTTGTATGTGATCCTTAGAATTTCCTTTTAACGATTTGTTTTTACTTTTTATTATTCCCGGAAGTAAATGTAACTTTGCAACTCCCTAATACGATTTTTAAAAAAAGAGATATATATTTAGTTTTCCATATTATTAACCATAAAAATCTGCGTCTGGAACACAGAATCATGGTAAATACACTTTCTCACATAGGAGTAGGCCTTCTCATTGCCCTGGCTTTAGGCCTGAAAGGAAACAAACTCAAGGTTGTGGCCTTTCTCTCTCTGCTTCCTGACCTGGACTTTATCCTGTACTCGGCATTTGACTTTGCCAATAATAACCTGAGCCATGAGGCTAGAAATCAGCTTTTTTACCTGATAGGGCACAGGGAGTTCATGCACTCGATACTTTTCATTGTTCTCATTACACTTTTTATCTGGTTTAAGACAAAGGATTGGCTTTTTACGGTTGGAGGATTCCAATCCCTTTTTTTTCATTCCTACCTGGACTACGTTACAAGCTGGAAAATGCGTCCCTTCTATCCGTTCAGTACAGATGCTTCCATTATGGGAGCAGTTTATTTCTTCGACCCTCTATTAAATTTGCTTCCTCTATTGCCTCTTGTTATTATAATTATGGGAAATTTGAGCCACATGGGAAAATTCAATGGAAAATTAAACGGCTTTTACACTTTCATATCCAGGATTGATGATAAGCTCTATGCTTCGTTGATTCTTGTACTTCTTGTCTGGCTTATTTTTATGCCAGTCTCAAAAGCTTTCCTGATCTACCATATCTCCGGGACAGAAGAAGCCGAAATAAGTTACCAGCATACCTATCCTGAATCCATGGACAAATTTATAACGGCTTACTCATTTAATTCTACCCATTATAAAGTTCTGGAAATAAGCTACCTTTCAGGAATCGAGAGAAGTTCTTACGTTGAAAAAGTTTCTGTAGAGGGTGATGTTCCTGATGCTGCTGCATATATCAAAAGAGTAGAAAAGTTATATCATGCAGGTGTTCCTCAGGAAATTGACTATCCGGTTTACTATATTTCCGAAAAAAATGGCTATGTAACGGTTATCCTTAGCGATGCCAGAAATCCGTACTGTGGAGAATTGGCTTATTTTAAATCGTTTTACAGGTTCGTTTTTGATAAGAAAAATGGAGAGGATTATGAGGTCTCTGCAGGTATGCACGGAGGACCGGAAGAGAGGTTAGGCAGGAACTGGTTTGGATGAATCTTTAAATTATCAATAGAATATTTTTGCATTGGAATGAAGTAGTTGGTATTTGTTTTAATGCTATTTTAGATTGCTGTATTCCTAAAAATAAAAAAGCTGTAATTAGAAAAATAGTAAAATTAAGGTAAAAATAATTTCCTGGTAAGCAGTTCACCCTAAG
>JAUPKV010000057.1 GCA_030837265.1 Methanobacteriota archaeon | reverse complement strand
CATCGGTAGTGGGTTTGAATCATTGAAAACCGAAAGCTTAAGGATCTCTCAATATATTCAAAGAATGCATGGGATGTGCTCGTTTTTTCGGAATTGATCTATAAATCAGGGACACGACCTTTTTTCTTTTTTCATTCAAATATCAGTTTACGCCACAGTGATATATCTGGATATAGTAATATTACCACTACCTCCCGAATTAGTTACTGTTAAACCTACATTATATGCTCCTGATTTGCTGAATGTATGCACAGGATTCTTATCGGTTGAACCTGTACCGTCTCCAAAGTACCATTTCCATGAAGTTGGCGAGCCGGTACTCTCATCAGTAAAAATTACGTTTAGAGGTGCGCTTCCAGAGGTTGGGGATGCAGAGAAGGCAGCAACAGGAACAGCTACATCGTTTGGAACAATAATATAGTTGTATTTCGTCACCCAACTATTGCCCCCTGCATTACTTACCGTCAAAGTAACGAAATATATCCCCGGTTTACTGAACGTATGCACAGGATTCTGATCGGTTGAATTTGTTCCATCGGAGAAGGACCATCTCCATGCAGTTGGTGAGCCGGTACTCTTATCAGTAAAACTAACGTTTAACGGCGCACTTCCAGAGGTTGGGGATGCAGAAAAAGCAGCAAGAAGATCTACACTATTTGAAACGGTAATATAGTTGTATTTCGCCACCCAGCTGCTGCCCACTGCATTACTTACCGTCAAAGTAACGTAATATATTCCCGGTTTACTGAACGTATGCACAGGATTCTTATCGGTTGAATTTGTTCCATCGGAGAAATACCATCTCCGTGCAGTTGGCAAGCCGGCGCTCTCATCAGTAAAACTTACATTAAGCGGCGCACTTCCTGAGCTTGGGGATGCAGAAAAAGCAGCAACAGGATTAGTTACGCCGTTTGAAACAACAATATAGCTGGACTTTGCATCTGTTCCATTTGCATTGCTTACTGTAAGAGTTACTGTATAGTTACCTGCAGTTGAATACTTATGTGTCGTATTCTGCACTGTTGAATTAGCTCCGTCACCAAAGTTCCAGTTCCATCCAGTTGCATTTTTCGAGAGGTCTGTAAACTTTACAGCTAGAGGAGCATAGCCATGAGTAACGTTGCTGCTAAAGTTTGCTACAGGAAGTACTGGTGACAGAGGTACTATAAATTGTCCGAAGGCAACAGGCAAGCTTCCGACATTTACAGTGGCAGTAACAGTGTTTGTGGCAGCATCAATTACAGAAACATTATTGCTGTCGGAATTAGCAACATAAACCTTTGTTCCCTGTGGATTAACTGAGATGCCGCAAGGGAGACTTCCTACACTCACTGTAGCTACAACGATGTTTGTTGTGGTGTTAATCACCGAAACGGTGTTACTGTCTGAATTTGCCACATAAACTTTTGTTCCCTGCGGGTTGACTGCAACTCCCCAAGGCATGGTTCCTACAGGTACAGTGGCAGTAACAGTGTTTGAGGCAGCATCAATTACAGAAACATTAGTGCTGTTCGCATTTGTCACGTAAACCTTTTTTCCATCAGGAGTGACTGCAACTCCAAAAGTCGGGCTTCCGACATTTACAGCAGCTGTAACAGTGTTTGTAGCTGTATTAATTATAGATATATTGTTACTGTTCAAGCTCGTCACATACACTTTTTTCCCATCGGGACTGACTGCTACTTCACATGGACCCCTCTGAACATCTACAGATGCAAGAACAGATTCAGCGGATGTGCAAATTATTGAGACAGTATTGTTTAGATAGTTCGCTACATATACCCTTGTTCCCTGCGGGTTGACTGCAATTCCAAAAGGAAGGTTCCCTACATCTATCGTAGCTGTAACCGTATTTGTAGCTGTATCAATCACAGAAACATTGTTGCTAAGATAGTTCGCCACATATACCTTTTTTCCGTTCGTGTTTGCTGCAACTCCAAACGGAAGGCTTCCGACATTTACAGTAGCTGTAACGTTGTTGCTTGCTGTGTCAATTACAGAAACATTGTTGCTTGCAGAGTTTGTGATATAAGCAAATGGACTCACACCCGTGGCAGCAGCTGCAACCGCGGTAATAACAAGCATTAGAAGTGCTACAATTATTATTCCTAAAGCTATTACGGAGGCATACCCCTTATGTACTTTGCCAATTATCGTTTTTCTCATAAAAAAATCCCCATTTTGATTCATCGGTTAATTTCAAGTTCACTCTATTGAAGCTAAGGCAACTGAACACAAATTATCTTTTCAAAATTATTTGTAACACATTTGTATAAAAAATATTAATATATTAAACAATTTAGAAATTTTTAAACATTTCCCTGTGTTTTTTTCTTCTTGAGCTCTAATACAAGCTGATTTCTCACAGACTGGATTGGATAGAAGCAAAAATGTACACAATGTAGGTCAGTTTTGGCACAAAAAAGGGAAATCAGGACATTAGAGAGTGAGATTGTGCTTTGTAAACCCTTATTTATAATTTACAAACCTTTATGTTCATCATTTGTAGATTAACGTCTTCCAAAATAATCTAAATATAGTTTCAAGTTTTCTTTTCACGTTATTTCATCAGTACTGGATACAACGTAGGTATGGGCAAGTCAGGCAAATGAAAGCTATTAAGATTAGATCATGAAATGTCAGTCTATTACGGACGATTAGTGGACAGCCAAAAAATCATTTGGCTAATTTGCAGTACTTTTGAGATTTATTCATACAGGTCCAAACATTCAAAGGAGCATAGCAGCATGAATCTCAATGTAAAACATGCAATAACTTTATGAAGCAATCTTTATTATATTCTCTTTTGGAAAAGTGACAACTATGAAGGCTGCCTGCATCCAGATGAACATCTCCTTGTGCTCAAAACATGAAAATCTCAAGCGTGCCCTTTCCATGGCGGAAGAAGCGGTTTCGAAAGATGCTGAATTACTTGTCTTTCCGGAAGTATTCTCTACTGGCTTTTGTTATGACCGTATAGGAGAGGTAGCTGAACCCGTTTCCGGAGCTACTCTCGAAGCTTTACGGGCCTTCTCAAAGGAATATAACTGCATCCTTGCAGGCTCAATGATAGAAAAAAGAGAAAGTGATCAAAATACTGAAGAGAAAGAGTTACCACCTCAGTTTAACCTTGGTTTCTGCCTCGAATCCGGAAAGCTAGTTGGTACACAAAGAAAAACTCACCTTTACGGCCCGGAAAAAGAACATTTTGCACATGGGAACAGCATAACTCCGATAAGACTGGAAAAGCATGATTTCACCGTGGGGCTGATAATCTGCAATGAACTTCGCTATCCTGAAGTATCCCGAAAATTGGCAATTCAAGGAGCAGATATTTTAGTCTCATCGTCTGAGATTCCGGACTTCTTTGGAAACTCCTGGAGGACTATCTCCCTTGCTCGAGCTCTTGAAAATGAGCTGCCTCACATTGCCTGTACACGAGCAGGGAAAGATAAGTATTCGACATATTTCGGTTGTTCTTTCATTACAGATGCATGGGGCAGGATACTCGCAGAAGCCGGAGATAAAGAATGTGTACTCATAGGAGAAATTGACCTGGAAGAGGCAAAGGAGATGAGAAGAACGACTTCCATATTTGAGGATCGTAGACCTGAGCTTTATTAAAATGACATTATAACTTATCCTAAAAAATTAGGTTAGATAGATAAAAAAAGCTTTAAGCTACAAAATAAATAATTTTATTTTATATTTGTATTATTTTTTTGCACAATTCATGTCAAATAACCTTTATCTCAATAGGTTCCTCTTCAGCGCAGCGTTTGAATGTAACCTCAAGCACTCCATTTTTATAACTAGCCGTAGCACTTTTCGGATCCACACGAACGGGAAGCTCGATATTCCCAGAGTATTCAGAAGGACCGACAACCTTGATTTCAAGGCTTTGAGCTGAAGCATGCAGTATGAGATCTTCCTTTCTAACCTCAGGAAATTCTGCAAGGATGTGCACCAATTCCCCGGTTTCAAAAATATCAATTAAAGGATCTTTTGCTTCGGAGGGCAAGAAATTTCCTCCGTTTTTAGAATATTCCGGAGCATTTCCAAACTCTCTGATTTCAGGATCTTCTCCCGGTCGCCTGATGATAGAAAATCCGTAAACGAAGGGTACAGACTCTCCCATTTCCTCCAGGATAGATTCAATTATTTCTTCCAAATTGTCAAAAAGTTCAGATTCAAAGTCTTCAAAGAAATCCTTTCTTTTTCTTATGCCCACAATTATTACCTCTGCTTTTCCTAGCGCTCCCTGACAATTACTCAATATTTATTGAGGTTTGGGAACTGGATTCCAGCCGTTTAAAGGTAACTTCCAGCACGCCGTTTTTATATGTAGCTTTAGCACTCTGGGGGTCCACCTTCACGGGCAGCTCCACACGTTCGGAATATTTTGGATTCCCATCTATTGTTTTGATGTCAAGTATTAAATCAGTTGCGTTTAGTAGAATTTTTTCTTTCTCAATTCCAGGTATTTCAGCAATCACATGCACTTTGTCTTCGGCTTCCATTATGTCGATAAGAGGCTTTCTAATATCAAGATAATGCTTATCTTCCGCTTTTATCTGATCAAACATAGGGATATTTCCAAATTCACGTATTTCAGGTTCTTCACCCCGCCGATAAGTTACAGAGAAGCCATAGACGAAGGGACGCTGTCCAAAATTCTCCATGCTCATGCCCGTTGCCCTGTTAAGGCGATCAAAAATTTCTTTCATATCGTAAACAGGATCGATTCCGAACAATTCATCGAAAAATTTTCTTCTTCTATTATCTCTGTCCATCTCATCACTCCGTTATTAAGTTATCTGATAGAATTTAATTGCTAAGTTGGATTAATAAGTTAACACGTATTCTTTGAGAAGCTTCATGAACTTCAAAACTAACAGGCTGGATATATAGCCTTCCTAAAGACTTACTCAGCCTGGAGCAAACCCGAAACACCTTTGTTTTCGGTTCCTTTTTCCTGATCTTCAGCCTCAAGATCTTCTTCCGATTCAGTTGCATATTTGGCAAAGAGCTCAGCATGCTGTTCGTATGACCGCATAGTCTCTCCGGATGTTGTAGGCTTAACACGGCGGATTGCACGTTCAAAATGCTTTTTTGAAATCTTGATTTCTCCGGCCTTCTCTTGAATCTCTTTTCGGCTAATACCAGGAGTAACTATCTCTCTTAGGGCAAGCATTGCAGCCTCCCGGCAGATGCCATCGATATCCGCACCCACATAACCATCAGTCATGTCAGCAAGCTGCGAAAGCTTAACGTCCTCAGCGATGGGTTTTCCCTGTGCATGAATCTCAAATATTTTTTCTCTGCTCGCTTTATCAGGCGGCTTGATATAGATTAGCCTATCAAAACGGCCAGGCCTGAGTAGGGCAGGATCTACCATATCCGGCCTGTTAGTTGCCGCAACTATAATCACATCTTTAAGTTCCTCTACTCCATCCAGCTCAGTAAGGATTTGACTGACAACTCTTTCTGAGACATGCGTATCGGAAACCGAGCTTCTTTGGGGAGCAATGGAATCGATTTCGTCAAAGAAGATCACAGTCGGAGCAGCTTGTTTTGCTTTCCTGAAAGTTTCCCTTATCGCACGTTCGGATTCGCCTACATATTTGCTGAGCAGTTCCGGACCTTTTATACTGATGAAGTTAGCCTCGCTTTCAGTTGCAACAGCTTTTGCAAGCAAAGTTTTACCCGTCCCGGGGGGCCCGAATAGCAATATGCCTCTGGGTGGCTTTACATTAATAATGTTAAATATATCAGGATATTTCAGAGGCCACTCCACAGCTTCAATTAGCTCCTGCTTTGCTTTTTCAAGCCCTCCGATATCTTCCCAGCCTATATGTGGAACTTCAACATAAACTTCTCTCATGGCTGAAGGCTCGATGTTCTTCAGAGCTTCTCTAAAGTCTTCCTTTGTAACAACCAAATTGTCAAGGATCTCCTGTGGGATTTGTTCCTCTTCAATATCGATTTCGGGACTTACTCTTCTGAGAGCGTGCATGGCAGCTTCCTTGCAGAGGGAGGATAGATCAGCTCCTACAAATCCATGAGTTACATCGGCGATCTCACTAAGGTTCACATCCTGTTCAATAGGCATGCCTCTGGTATGGATTAGAAGAATTTGCTTCCTGCCGTTTCGATCTGGAATTCCGATTTCTATTTCTCTGTCGAACCTTCCTCCGCGGCGGAGAGCTTCATCTATAGAGTTAGGGCGATTTGTAGCTGCAATTACGACTACCTGACCTCTGGTCTTAAGCCCGTCCATCAAGGAAAGCAACTGAGCAACTACCCTGCGCTCCAGTTCTCCTGTAACTTCGCCTCTCTTAGGAGCTATGGAATCTATCTCATCTATAAATATGATTGAAGGTGCATCTTTCTCGGCTTCCTCGAAAATCTCACGGAGCTTCTGTTCACTTTCTCCGTAATATTTGGAAACAATCTCGGGACCGCTTATAGTGATGAAATTGGCATCGGTTTCACTTGCAACTGCCTTTGCAATCATTGTCTTGCCGGTTCCTGGAGACCCATGAAGAAGAACTCCTTTAGGAGGCTCAATCCCAAGTTTTAGGAATAATTCAGGATGTCTTAGCGGCAGTTCTATCATTTCCCTGATAAGTTGAATTTCCCGCCTAAGCCCACCGATATCCTCATACGAGATACCTCCCGGAGTCTTCATTTCCTCAACAGATTTTTCCTTGATGACAATCTCTGTATCTTTGGTAACAATTACAGGCCCTGCAGGTCTTGTCGATGCAACTACGAAGGTCAGGGGATTGCTTACAGTCTCAACCCGGATTTGCTGACCTTTATTCAAAGGCCTTCCCTCGATTATTCTGAGAATGTAATGGGTACCTCCCACAAGCCTTACAGGCTGGGAAGGAGCGAGGGTAACTCTTTGAGCGTGTTTTACCTGTACTTTTTTAATCGTGATCCTGTCGTCAATGCCTATTTTTGCATTACTGCGAAGGTTCCCGTCCATACGTATTCTATTTTCCTGCTCACGTTCTACATTTGGCCAGACGATTGCGTAAGTTTTGGCTCTTCCCGAGATCTCTATTATATCCCCATTTACAAGCCCCATCTGCTGCATCAGCCGGGTATCTATTCTCGCAATTCCCCTGCCTACGTCCTTATGATAAGCTTCAGCTACTCTCAGAGTCGTTTCTTCAATCATCTATTTTCAACTCCAGCTTACATAGTTTCCAATAGTGCTGGTTATTCTTTATACTGTACTCAACAAACCCTCTCTCAGCAAGGTCTATCAGGTTAGCATTTACGATACTTGGGTGCAGACGCAGGTTATAGCATAATGCAGCTAGAGTGGTTTCATTTTTCAGAAGCTCGAACAAAAGTTCACACTCTACAGGGTTCTTGGCAACCTCTTCAATTGATTCCAGGCAGCATTCCATCAACTCCGCATATTCTACTTGCAGCTGCTGCTGCAGGTTTGCAAGTTTTTCCTGCCTTATTTTAAGTTCCTGAAATTTGCTACAAAAGTTTAGAAAGACGGAAGATGGCTCTTCTTTTGCAGCGGTCTCTTTATTTTCAGCAACCGAAGGTTCTACTTTTTTTTCCCTGTCAAGAGCAATATCATAGAGCATCACGTTATAAGTATATGGAGATACTGAGACCTCCAGACGCACGTTATATGCAATATTAAAATACTTACGCCTCTGTTCATCCACACTGCACTCTATAAGCCCTGCCTGCTCAAGCAGGTTGAGATGACTAATTATAGCTTTTGGCCCCACTCCCAGCCTGCCAGAGATCTCGCTGACATAGCAGGGGCGATTTGCAAGAAGCTGAATAATCTTCCTGCGATTTTCATTACCCAGAATATCGAGTAGTGTTGCCGGGTCCATTTTCTCCCCTTTGATCGTGTCAAAATTTCATCGACACCCCACAATAGTTTAACTTTCGCCATTTGTGTGTTTTTCAGATACGTGGTAAACAGTATCTCCTGAATAAATTCCGAATGATTTTACAAAATCCCTGGCAGGAATTCCATCCAGAAGGCACATACAAGCGATATACATTAGATAGTAACCAATAGTTATCAGTAATTGTATATAAATATTTGTACCATTGACATGATATTTAAAAAATGATAGTAGTACATAAACAAAGACCTTTAAAGATCAAAAACAGATCATTAATAATATGTAATAAAATGACTATCAAAGCAATTTGAACCACATAGAATTTATAGTAAGTTCTCCGAAAAATTGAAGATTTTTTTATTTTTTTGACTTTGTTTTATTCTTATCTTTCTTCTGTTTGAAAACTGAGGGCAAATGCAGAGCATAAGATCCCTCTTCCTTGATTGCCATAACCAGCTCCTGCCTCTCTAAGAGGGAATTAAGGTTAAGTTCGTAAGAACCAGGTCCAAGAATTCTTACGGATTCTACCCTCTCTCCTTCTGTTTCCCTCTCAGCTTCAGGCTCCTGCTTTTTATCATCCTGTTCAGAGGAAAGAGCTTCGTCAATACTTCTGACAACTTCATCCAGAGAGGACTCTATATCCAGTTTTTGTTCATCCAGAGCGGGATTCACCTGGTCTTCGAGACCTTTAACTTCTTTTTTCACATAGAGGAATTTATTCCAGCCGCAGTTCGGGCATCCGCTTAAGATGACAGAGTCTCCGTCTTCAAAAATGGTTCCGCATCTGGTGCATCTGTGGGGCATGAGTTCACCGATAATCGATAAGTCTGAACTGATTTGTCGAAGGTAATATAACCGTACAATCGGCACCTTTTACTAAGCATCTGGTTGTGAACCTCCTAAAAATCCATCTGTTAATGACGTTCACATGAACGAATCTGTACAATGCATATTTCAGATGAACAGTTAAGGACATTCTCAGCATAACCCATAAAGATGGATTGTGAGTACTTTAAATAGATACCTATGATAGACATGTAGATTTGTATTTACTGCTTAATATTCGTTTTTAAATGAATAATATGTGTTTTTAAATTAATCGGCTTTTTCTCTTTGAAGGTAAAAAGAGCCTTTTTGATCATATATCTATTTCAATTGTCAATATAAAGAACTGTTTATTAAAACTACTTATGCAATATTTATGCAAAAAATTTATAAAAGTTTCCAGAATTTTCCCCCGTTGATCATTTCTGAGCGGATCCTGCGCACCCTCTCCATCTCTTCCAGAACTTCCAGCATCCTACCCGGCTGCGTAATTTCAAATACAACCGGGTCAAGGGCATGATTTATGTAAAGACTGTGTTTGAGATCTTCCAGGCTCCAGAGTTTCTGAGCGTCCTTTCGTATGCATTTGGTCAGGATGCTAATCATATCTTCCATAAAGTTCCAGGGATATACTATCCATGCCCAATCCTCTAGCCGCTCTCCTACATAATCAGGATCGATTTTCGAACTCCTGAGATGCTGTAATGACGCAGTCCTTACTTCTGTGGGATTCCGACCTTCCACGTAAGCCTTCGCACTCAGCATGCTTTCGCCGGTATCAACAATATCATCTACAATAAGCACTCTTTTTCCTTCTATAACTTCGTCCGAAAGAGGATATCTTATATAAGGTTCGCCACTGTATATAGCCGCAGCTCCTATATAATGCTCGATTTTCAGACTGGACAAATCATCCAGCCCCAGAAAATCACAGAGCACGCGACCGGCAAACCAGCCACCTCTGGCAAGCGCAATAATTACGTCCGGTTCGTATCCCGAGTTTTTTATTTCCTTAGAGATATTTCTGCACAAATTATAGATATAATCCCAGTTTGTAAGCACACATTTGAAAGATTTTATAAAATACCTCCCTGACCGGAGTTTCGCGCATAGGTTGAGGCATTCGCTATTTTAGAAGTATACTTCTGCAGGCTCCATTTCTGAAATACATAATTAAGATCATAGACTTTAAGGTTTCTTTTCTTGCCAAAATATAGAAGGAAAAAGATAAAACAGAAATATTTAAAAGGTATGTGTTAAACTTTCACTATTCTACAATAGAACAAATAATGAATCTTTACTAGAAGTGCAAGATGTGGAAAGGGAAATCAATGGACAAAGACCTAATAGACTTGCTTTTCATGTCCCAGAAAAGAAGAGACCTTTTACTTCTGCTTAAAAATGGAGGCAGAAAAATCGAAGATATTGTAGCTACGCTACACGTTACACCAACAGGAATGCTTCCCCAAATTAAAAAATTGAAAGAAGAAAGTCTAATCCTTCAAGAAAACAAGGAATATAAGCTTACTCCTCTTGCAGAAATTTTGGTCGAGAAAATGGAGCCATTGATAGACACTCTGGAGGTTATTGAAGGAAACCTACATTACTGGCAAGAACGTGATCTTAGCAATATTCCATATTCTATCCTTGAAAGGCTTAATGAGCTAAAATCCTGCTCTCTGATCAAACCCGACCAGGACAATATTTTTGAACCTCCCCGTATCTTTGTAGAAAAAATGCTACAATCAAAAAAGATACTCACATTTTCATCAATGTTTCATCCTATATTCCCTGAGATTTTCCAAAATAAGGGTCAAAATATCGAAATAACCCTTGTAGTAACGCAAAAAATTTATGAAAGATTAAAAAACGATTTTGAAAAAGAGTTGGAGTTCTACCTGGCAGGGGAGAAAATGAAACTCTTCGTCTGTACTGATGAAATAAAGATAGCTATGATAATCAAAACAGAGTGTTTCATGAGTGCCGATTTCCTTACCTCTAAAGGGGTATTTGACCAGGAGACTTTAATGAGCACTGAGCCTGTACCTATGAAATGGGCTGAAGACCTTATCGGGCACTTCAAAGACAAAGCTCAGGAAATTAAAGGATAAATTCAAACAGGCATATATTTTTATTAACCTTTTGAAGTATTATGAGGCAAATAAATGAAAAAATTAGCAGATCATACTTTTTTAAAGAATGCAAAAATCACAGCAGTTGTTTGTTTAATCTGTGTACTATTACTATCAGGTTGTATAAATAAGGGACAAAATAATGTAGAGACAAAACCAAATGTTAACATCACCCCAAGTAACGTGGTCCCAGTAGATAACGCAACGGGTAGTCAAGGAACTGGTGGGATAGTGTACACATACGGAACTGCAACTGTTGAGACAATTCAGGTTTTAATGCTTGAATCTTTTCCTGTACAGGTAAAGGTGGTGGCAACTGGTTATCTGCCTGACAGTTGTACCAATATTAACGAAATAAAGACAGAAAAGAAAGAAAATAGCTTCAATATTAATATCACGACCAAGCGCCCGAAAGATGCAGTCTGTGCGCAGGTAATAGTACCCTTCAATGAAACAATACCACTTGATGTTAAGGGGCTTAAAGCTGGAAACTATTCCGTAAATGTAAATGAAATAAAAGGATCATTCGAACTTGCAGTTGATAATATGTTAAATAATCAGTCCACTTCCGCGCAGCCAGGACAACAAGTAATAACGGAAGCTGACAACGGAAAAAACATTAGCCTCAAGAATGGAGAAACTTTTTACCTGAAACTCAAGGAAAATCCGACTACAGGTTATTCTTGGGAACTCAACCTAAGTCAGGGATTCACTAATGTTTCAGATAATTATTACCCTCCTGAGTCTTCTAAAGACAATAAACAACCTATCGTTGGTGCCGGAGGGGTCCACATATGGGAAATAAAAGCCGTGGCTGAGGGCAGCCAGCAGGTTAAAGGTGTATATAAAAGACCCTGGGAAAGTATAACCGGCACGGAAGATACCTTTTTACTTAATGTAGAAATTACGTAATATCGGATCTTAATATTAAAGTTTGTAAGATATGGTTTCTATACCAAAATTATACTAATCGTGGTTAAGAATCCATAAATTTTTTTCACACGAGTTCTTTTCTGAGAATTCATACAAGTTCTTTTTTCTCAAAATTAGATCTTGCATGTTATATTTTATAGTTCTGAGCTGAAAATCAGTGAATTTAGCGAAAACTATATAAATGATAGTTAGTATTCTCAGATTGCAATCTCAGGTTAAAGCGACCTGACCAATTAACCCTGTAGCGGGGTGGGGTAGCCAGGAGATCCCGACGGGCTCATAACCCGTAGACCGATGGTTCGAATCCATCCCCCGCTATGTAGAAGTTTTTTTCTGAGTTATTTATACGTGTTATGTCGTTTTGTCTTTCAAGTTTTTATTTTTCGGGTAACCTTTTTATAATCGGCTACCTTTTTAGCTTTGAAACTCAAGGCTTATAAGGAAACAATACTTTCTTTCACAAGGTTAAAAGTGTAAATTATCTTTTCACTCATTCTCATAAAATTTAATAGGGCGATTTTCAGATGGTAATGGAAAAATTAGGAGACTCCTTACAGGGGGCACTCAAGAAGCTGATCGGCGCGGGGAGAATTGATGAGCGTACGGTCAATGAAGTAGTAAAAGATATTCAGAGGGCTCTGCTCCAGGCCGATGTAAATGTAAAACTCGTTATGGCAATGTCCCAACGGATCAAGGAGCGTGCAATGAAAGAGGATCCTCCTGCGGGAATGAGTCCGAGAGAGCATGTAGTTCGTATAGTTTACCAAGAACTTATGGGGATAATCGGGAAGGGAGCAGAAATCCAGCTTAAACCACAGATTATTATGATGGTCGGGCTGCAGGGGAGCGGAAAAACCACAAGTGTTGCAAAGCTTGCCCGCTACTTCCAGAGAAAAGGGCTTAAAGCAGGAGTTATTGCCGCAGATACTTTCCGCCCGGGAGCTTATCACCAGCTTAAGACGCTGAGTGACAAGCTCAACGTAGCTTTTTACGGGGAGGAAGGAAACTCCGATGCTGTAATGATTACTAAAAACGGATTAAAAGCTCTTGAAAAATACGATGTAAGAATTGTGGATACTGCAGGCAGGCATGCTCTGGAAGCTGATCTGATAGATGAGATGGAACGGATTAATGCTATTGCAAAGCCTGACCACAAGTTTATGGTTCTGGACGCAGGCATAGGACAGCAGGCAAGCCAGCAAGCCCACGCATTTAACAATTCCGTGGGAATTACAGGTGTAATTATAACAAAACTTGATGGTACGGCAAAGGGAGGTGGAGCCCTTTCAGCTGTTTCGGAAACAAAAGCACCTATCGCTTTTATCGGAGTTGGAGAAACTCCGGAAGACTTTGAAAAGTTTGAAGCTGACAGATTCATCTCAAGGCTGCTGGGAATGGGAGACCTCAAGAGCCTTATGGAAAAAGCTGAGGAAACTCTGAGCGCAGAAGATGTTAATGTAGAAGCTATGATGCAGGGACGCTTCACTCTCAAGGACCTGTACAAGCAGATTGAAGCCATGAACAAGATGGGACCTCTCAAACAGATAATGTCAATGCTGCCCATGGGCATGGGAGGTTTGGGAGGCATGAAGTTGTCAGATGAGATGTTCCAGGCTACAAGTGACAAGATGAAAAACTACAGGGTTATCATGGACTCAATGACAGAAGAGGAAATGTCAGATCCCAAAATTATAGGCGGTTCAAGAATCAAAAGGATTTCAAGAGGTTCGGGCTGCAGCGCTGAAGATGTTAGAGAGCTTTTAAAATATCATAAGACCATGCAAACAGCTTTTAAAGGTTTTAAAGGCGGAAAATTCAATATCCAGAAAATGATGAAGAAAAAAATCGGGATGTAATCATCCCATTTTTGTTTGCTATTTTTTCCTGCATTAATAACGATCACATATTTCAAGAAAATTAATCAGAAGTTCTTCTCCTAGTATAGTGTGTGAAACCTCTGGATGCCACTGAACGCCATATAGCGGTTTTGTTGGGTGGCGCATAGCTTCGATCTCACAGATATCGGATCTCGCGAGATGAATAAAACCCTCAGGAATAATGGCAACTTCATCTGCATGCGAAGCCCATACGGTGGTTTTCGGGCCAAGTCCCCGAAGGATATCGTCCTCTTTGAGTACTTCAATCTCGACTTCTGCATACCCGCCTATTTTCCCGGCGTGAACATGCCCTCCATAAGCCAGAGCAATTGCCTGGTGCCCGAGGCAGATTCCTAGAATAGGAAGGTCAATTTCCCGGACATAATTAAAACATAAGCCTGCTCTCTCCATTTCCGGCCCTCCGCTCAGGATCAGCCCATCCGGTTCTTCAGCCAGAATATCCTCAATTGGCGTCGTATTGGGAATAATTTTTGTATCCATATCGAGATCACGGAGAGCTCGCTGGATGAGGTGGCAAAATTGACCATAGTTGTTAACGACAAGAATTTTAAGTTCTCTCATAGCTCCTTCCATTTCTGTTTAACGTTATTAAATTGTTCTGAAGATTGAGTTTATTCTATAGCCAATCTAATCCTATTTTAATTTTTTTATTTTTCTAAATCTAAGCTTTGACCTATTTAGGAAGCGAAAGGCTTCTGATGTGACTTTACTTTTTGAAAGATTTCATGATTCTGGATTTTTGGCGATAGGTATAAATGTAAGCCACATGAAGTGAGTTTAATGGACACCATAGTACATAAATGATTGAAATCGTGCATTTTTATAAAGATGTTTAACAGATATTCATATATAAGGGATAACTTTAAATAGACAGTGTTAGTATGATGCATGCTACCATGTGACATGGCGCGCAAAAGAAACTATCGATGAATAAATTACAAATAACAAGTACATACTAATAATTTTTTACATTTAACATAATTAACCAGAATCCAGGTGAATTCTATGTCAGAAATTGGTAAGAAAATACGGATAGAAAGACTGATGAACCGGGAGAGCAGAAACATGGTCATTATTCCTATGGACCATGGGATCTCCGACGGCCCTATTGAAGGACTGATCAATATAACCGATACAGTAAACAAAGTTGCCGAAGGAGGAGCAAACGCTGTCCTAATGCAGAAAGGAATGGTAAAATACGGACACCGAGGGTACGGCCACGATATAGGGCTTATGGTACACATTAGTGCATCTTCCGCCCTGAGCCCTGATCCTAATGCCAAAGTGCAGGTCTGCTCTGTAGAAGAAGTAATTAAAATGGGAGCAGATGCCGTTTCTATTCATGTTAACATCGGGTCGGAAACCGAAGCAGATCAGCTTGAGCAACTGGGAAGAATTTCCAGAGATTGCACGGACTGGGGCATGCCCCTTCTTGCCATGATGTACCCCCCAGGCAAGAAAATAACTAACCCGCATGATCCTATTCATGTGGCACATGCCGCAAGAATAGGAGCTGAACTTGGAGCCGATGTTGTAAAAACAGTTTACACCGGAGACCCGGATAGCTTCAGAGATGTTGTTAGGGGCTGTCCAGTACCTGTAGTAATTGCAGGAGGGCCTAAGACTTCAACTGACAAGCAACTTTTGGAAAGGATTGATGGAGCAATGGAAGCTGGAGCCAGAGGAGCTGCAATCGGAAGAAATGTTTTCCAGCATAATGATCCTGTTAAACTTACCAGAGCTGTATGTGAGATCGTACATCACAGAAGAACCGTAGAAGAAGCTCTGGAACAACTTAAGTAAAAACAGACTTATGATAATTCTTTAAAGCAAATTTGGCCCGAGATCAAAGTTAAAAAACGTGAGAATTGAATTTACCCGATAAAATCAGAAAGGATACCGGGGTTGAAGCCGTTGAAAAAGAAAAGCGTCTGGATAAAAGCCGATGAAGGTAGATGGGAAGAACAGAAAGAAAGAATCACAACTGGCCTTGAATCAGGAGTCGACTGCGTTCTTGTAAACGCAGGAGACGTGGAAAAGGTTCGAGAACTGGGAAATATAACAGTAGCCGCCTTTGCCCGTGACAACAAATCAGGAGCTGATATTGCAGTTGTTGGAAAGCGAGGAGAAGGTGATGGGACAAAACCCCTGCCTCTTGAAATTTCGGGCTCAATTGACATAAATGCAGCAACCCTCCTCCTGGACAAAGGAGCCGCTGTGGGCGGATATGTAATTATAAAGGACAAACGTTACGAGCATTTTGCAGCAGAAATTGGAAAGGTATGTGATTTTCTACTGGTCACAGGTACTGATTGGAAGGTAATCCCTCTCGAAAACCTAATAGCTGAGCTCCAGAATCAAAAAGTGAAGATAATTTTTGGGGTTAAAAATGCAGAGGAAGCAAGATTAGCTCTCCAGACTCTCGAAATAGGAGCCGATGGCGTGCTTCTTGATAGTGCGGATCCTAAAGAGATAAAAGATACTATTCAGCTTGTAAGGGAACTGGAAAGCGAAACTATTGGACTTGAACCTGCAGTTGTAACCAGAGTAGAGCCTCTCGGGATGGGGGATAGAGTCTGCGTAGATACATGCAATCTCATGCAGCGAGGTGAAGGTATGCTCATAGGATCTCAGGCAAGCGGAATGTTCCTTATTAATTCCGAATCCGATGAGAGCCCTTACGTAGCAGCCCGTCCGTTCAGGGTAAACGCAGGTGCTGTTCACTCTTATATCAAAATAGGTGAGAAAACCCGCTATCTTTCTGAACTCCAGGCGGGAGACAAAGTAACTCTTGTAGATTCGAAAGGTAAACAGAGAGAAGGCATTGTAGGTAGAATCAAAATAGAAAGCCGTCCTCTCATGCTTGTTGAAGCAAAGGCTAAGGATAGGACTCTCACTACGATCTTGCAAAATGCAGAAACTATTAAGCTTGTAGGAAAAGACGGAACTCCAATCTCAGTTACCAAACTCAGCAAGGGCAATGAGATCCTGGTTTGTCGGGAAGAGGGTGCCAGGCATTTCGGCAAGAAGATCGAAGAAACGATTATAGAGAAATAATCTGCAAATCGAGAAATATCTCTCTCAAATGAAGAAATATTCCATCAAATAAAGAATTAATCTGTCAGTACAAAGGAAATCCGGAGTGAGCAATGATTCACATAGGTTCCTTCGATCTTGGAAAAAAAGCTGCAGTTGTTGCAGTGGTTCTTGAAAACCCTTTTGAGACTTCAAAGAAGGCAGCTAAAATGGGAGCCGATGTGCTTGAAGTCAGGCTGGATCTTCTAGGAATCAGAAATTCGAAGACAGCAGCAGAAACAATAAGGAAGATTAAATCTGAGACAGAACTTCCAGTAATTATCACGAATCGTTCCCGTAATGAAGGGGGAAAATGGGAAGGAGAAGAAGGAGAAAGAATAAGACTTATTAAAGACCTTCTATCCATCAAAGACGGGCCGGATGCGGTTGATTTTGAACTTTCTGCAGATAAAGTTGAAAGAGATATTGCAATAAAAGTTGCAAAGACCCACGGAAAAACTGTAATCATTTCTGCCCATGACTTTTCGAAAACTCCTTCTTCTCAGGAGATGAAAACAACTCTTGAAAAGGCTTTTCTGGCAGGAGCGGATATTGCTAAACTTGCTGTAATGCCGCACTCAATGAGGGACACGCTAGATCTGCTTGAAGTTGCAATGGATGCCAGAAATGCGGGCATGACTGTTTGTACTATTGCAATGGGCAAGCTCGGAAAACATACAAGGGCAATTGCCCCTCTTTACGGTTCGGTTTTGACCTATGCTTCTGTGGAGAATTCAATGTCTTCGGCTCCCGGACAGCTTCCGGTAGACGAATTAAAGAAGGTAATGGAGCTGCTCGAATGAAGCAAGTTTTTGGAGTATTGGGGGATCCTATAGGCCATTCACTTTCCCCGGCAATGCATAATGCGGCTTTTTCAGCTATGGAAATGGATTGTGTTTATCATGCATTCAGGGTCAAGCCTGAAAATCTGGAAAAGGCAATCCTTGGAGCTGAAGCTATGGGATTCGGAGGGCTCAACCTGACAGTGCCCTTAAAAGAAACAGCTTTAAAAATGGAATGCATCAAGCCTGACCCACTTGCAGAGAAAATCGGAGCCGTAAACACTATTGTTTTCAAAGACACTGGAGAAATTGCTGGATATAATACTGACGGGTTAGGGGCAAAAAAGGCACTTCTTGAGGCTGCAGTGGAAATAGGGGGGTCTAAAGTAGTAATCGCAGGGGCAGGCGGAGCAGCAAGAGCTATTGCTTTCCAGCTTGCAGCCGATGGTGCTGAGATCACAATAATAAACCGGACAGAAGAGAGAGCTATCGAACTTGCAACAGACATCTCGGCTGCAGCACTACCAGGAAAAATAAAGGGCAGTGGGCTCTCAGGATTAAAAGGC
This sequence comes from Methanobacteriota archaeon, assembly GCA_030837265.1. Next base: position 9,124 of record JAUPKV010000057.1, on the reverse strand, counting down.
CTTCTGAAGGAAAAAGATATACTAATTAACACAACAGTTCTGGGCATGTACCCAAATACCGAAGCTGCTATTGTTACATCAGAAGAACTTCACTCTGACCTAACTGTTTTTGATATTGTCTATAACCCCCTGGAAACAAAACTCTTAAGAGAAGCGAAAGCAGCAGGCGCAAAAATAGTAAGCGGAGTTTTAATGTTTGTCTATCAGGGAGCGGAAGCTTTTAAATTGTGGACAGGAGTTGAGCCTCCTGTCGAGTTAATGAAAAAAACCGTATTGGAAGCTCTGCAGGCTTGAGTACGGACCTGGAGACCATATAGATGGAATTTGAAGAAGAGAGTTCCGGGAAAACTAAAGTTCTGATTCTTGGTGGAACTGGAGAGATGGGGCAGTGGTTTACTCGTTTTTTCAAGGAAAAAGGGTACGAAGTTACTGTGTGGGGGAAAGGAAGCAAAATAGAAATTGCCAGGAAAATGGAAGTGCCTTTTGCATCTGACCTCGAGATTACTATCCCGCAAAATGATATTGTAATAGTTTCCGTGCCTATTAATGTAACCGAAGAGACCATTGCAGAAATTGCTCCAAAAATGAAGGCAGGAAGCCTCCTCATGGACTTCACTTCCATCAAAATAAAACCAGTCGAAGCCATGAGGAAATTTGCCCCTTCCGATGTTGAAATTCTTGGTACTCATCCAATGTTCGGCCCTACCATTCCTACTATCAGGGGGCAGACTGTAATCCTTGTTCCTGTAAAAGGGCGCTCTGAGAAATGGTTTCCGATAGTTAGAGAACTATTTGAAGAAAGCGGAGCCCATGTTGAAATCACTACCGCTGCCGAACATGATATGCTCGTCTCGGTTGTGCAGGGGCTTACTCACTTTGCTTACATCAGCATAGGCATGACGATTGACAGATTGGATTTTGATCTAAAAAAGTCCAGGAAATTCGTAAGTCCGGTCTATGACATTATGCTTGATTTCGTAGGCAGGATACTCGGCCAGAATCCGTACCTGTATGCTCTAATCCAGATGGAAAATCCAGGTGTCCTTGAGGTTCATGATGCCTTTATAAGAGAATGCGAGGAGCTCTCAGCTCTTGTACGTGCTCATGATGAAGAAAGTTTCGTAAGAAAAATGAAGGATGCCGCTCGAAAGTATGGAGATACGTCTCACGCCCTTCGAAAATCGGACAAACTTATTAATTCCAGAATAGCCGAATACGAGACTATCCTGAACTCCATAGGGAAAGTCTGCGGCTTTTCTCATATTTATTCCGGAAAAATCCATGTAGGTAAACTGGAAAAAGTTAGTCCTGATGAGATTGTGCTGACGAAATTAGTATCAAAGGGTACTGCCCCCAACATAAAAAATAAGTTTTTAAGACTGAAACTTGAAAACCTTCGTCTCCTTTCGGAATCCGAACTTAGAGAATGGAGAAAAGAGAACCTTGGACATTCGACCAGGGACATTTCAGTACTTATTCCTGAAGGAGCAAATCCCGAGGTTATCCTCGGCGCAATAAATTCAAACAAAGACCTTGCAGCCTGCGAAATCAGTGACATTTATAAAAAAACAGAGATGGGAAGAGTAGTAAGGTTAGCTGTGACTTATAGGATTACTATTTTTGGTGATTATGACACGGATTCGGTCGAAAACGAGACTATAACCCTTCTTTGTGGTCTCGGATGCCAGATAAGGGAAAAAAACCTTCTTCAAAGGGCTGAAAAAGGCTCTGATCCGAATATCTGTTTTGGAAGAGGAAATAACTGCATTAATAAAGAGAGAAAGTAATTTAAACAATAAAAAAATATAAAGTATGATGTCCGACGTTCGATGGAAAGTTTCTCTCTTATTCACCATTATCACTCTTTCTATATTTTTCTCCATTTATCTGGGCAGTGATAGTGTTATTGAAGGCAGTGGAAATCAAACTCGCACCCAGGTAGGGGGAACTAACGCTTCAAACTCCAGTGTTATAACTGCAGCCCAGATTCCAGGTCTGATAGATACTCTGAAAACCGGTAACAATACTACAAAATATGATGCAGCAACCAAACTTGGAAGACTTGGAAAACCTGCAGCCAGCGCCCTTATCGAAAATATTGAGACAAATAACTCGAGTTCGGAAGGAGTAAACAGTTACATGCTACTTGCTCTTCTTGAGACCAGAGATGAGAGATCAGAACAGGTTCTTTCAGAAAACTTTGGGAAAAAAGGGACTTTAAATAATACTACATCAGAGAGTACGGCTGAAGGACAGACAGTAAAAGAAATGTCAGACGATACTTTGCAAGCTATGGAAACAAAGGACAAGGACATGAGGAAGCGCCTGGCAGATTCCATTGATCGTGAATATGGTAATAAAACCGATGCTCTTGAAAACGCTCTCAACTCAGAAGAACAGAACGCCAGCATATATACCCCTATTGCATTTTCAGAATTCGGACCTCAAGAACCAGGAAATGATACCGAAAAACTTCTTAAAGCTCTTAAAAGTGGAAACGGACCCATAAGGATTGCAGCTATGATGGCTCTTGGAAAGAATAAAGAAAAGGCTGCATTAGATCCCTTAAATAATGTTATACTTAAGGATTATCTCCTCGCAAAAAATGCTGCTATCATCGCTCTTGGAGAGATTGGGGACGAAAGTGCATTGGATATTCTGTTGAAACAAATGCAAAGTGATAGTGAATACACAAGGAGTTGCACTGTTATCGCTGCTGGGAAAATAGGAAGCGAAAAATCTTTACCTTATCTTATGGCTAAACTGAGAGATGGGAGTGGCGGAGTCAGAAGTAACGCGGCTTTAGCACTTGTGAGGATAGGAAACAATACAGCAATAGATCCTCTTATAGGAGTTCTGGAAAGCGGAAAAACTTACAATGGCAAAGCTAATGATAGTACAAATGCAATTTTAGATGTTCGAAAGAGTACTATCCTTGCTCTTGGAGAACTGGGAGACACCAGAGCTACAGGGGACTTGATCGGTGTTCTGACCTCTAAAGAGGAAAAGAAAGATGTCAGGTTAACTGCAGCCGCGGCTCTTGGAGAAATAAAAGATCCAATAGCTATTGAAACTCTCAAAACGGTAATTGACAACAAAAGCGTAGATGCAGACATTAAAAAGAAAACTCTTCTTGCCCTTGGCAAATATAAGAATAAAGATGTTGCTACATTTCTTATCGGAAAACTTGGAGATAGACAATTAGGAGATATTGCCAGGGAATCCCTTGCAAATATGGGAGAGATGGCAGTTGACCCGCTAATAGAAAACCTGAAAACAAAAGACAAGAGAATTAAGAATGAAACTACTTTAATTCTGATCGAAATTGGAAATCCGAGAGCAATCAAGCCTCTTATTCAAGCATATGAGTATTATTAAAATTGGATAAAAGCGGCTGTAAATGCCGCCATCTTTTTATTCAGTCTCTTTTTTTTCAGTTTTTTATTCCAGATCTCAGACCAGACGAATAAGCTCTTCCAGTGCAGCTTTAGGATCCTTTGCTTTTATAATCCCTGATGCCAGGAGTACACCCTGAGAACCAAGATCAAGAGCTGCCCTAAGGTCTTCACCTTTTGAGATCCCGGCTCCGCAAAGCACTTTTACTGCCGGGTTAATTTTTGCAACTGCTTCAACCGAGCCGCTGACAATTTCAGGATCGGCTTTTGAGACTGGAATTCCGCTGCCTATGAGCTCCGGAGGCTCAATTGCAACGTAGTGAGGATTCAGAGCTGCTCCTGCTATCGTGGTTGGGACATTGTTGGTACAGATTACTGTCTTGAGCCCGAATTCTTTTGCTGCTTCCAGGGAAGCTTCAATCTCTGCAAGGGTCAGACGCCTTTCAGAATGATTGATAAGAGTTCCGACTGCTCCCGCATCTTTTATGCACTTCCCGAATATATGCCCTGTGAAGCTGCCTGCTCCTACTCCATCAAGATGTTGGGAGAAGACAGGAAGCTCAATTTCCGAAGCTACCCTGTAAATGTCCGGAATCTGGGGAGCTACTGCAATTTCAATACCCGAATCTTCAGATACTGCTTTGCAGGCTTTTGCAATCTCAACCGCTCCTATCCCTGTGCCCTGAATATAAGTTTTGTAGTTCAGTAAAATGAATGGTAAACCCAAGAAAAACCCTCCTCAAAAATGAAAACAAAGTGGAAGGGAAAGCATAGTTTCCAATGCTTTCTTCTTTAATATTATGCCGAAGTTTATTTTATGTTTTATGTTTAAATTTTTTACAATTTTATAAAAGCTTTTCAGGATCGTACGCCCTGCTCAAAAGTCCGTCATAATTCTGAATTGGTCAATTTCAGGCTTGTTAAGACTGTTGATGAACTGCTCGGCAACTTCCCTGACGTCTTTTGCATTGGTAATCGCACGTCCGACCACAAGAATATCAGCACCCTGACTCAAAGCTACAGGTACCTTGTCAAGGCGGACCCCACCTGCAACAGCAATTAAAGCCTTTGGAGCAGCTTCCTTGATTTCGGCAATATTACCCCAAGCATGTTCGGTATTTTCGACATCAATGCCGCGGTGGAGTTCAATGACATCGGGCATAACCTTGAGCTGTTTTAAGACGGAAATCGGATCATGCTGGTTGAGAGTGTCCATAACTGCATAGATGCCTGTCTTATGGGCTTCCTCAATGAGCTTATCAATTGTACTCACTGGAGCAAGAGCGGAGACTACAATGGCATCTCCAGCAGCATCTGCAACCATTCTTGCTTCAAGGTTTCCGGTATCAAGGGTCTTCAGATCAGCAACGATGAAGGCATCGGGTCTGACCTCTCTGATTTTCGAAATCACATCCATGCCATAGCGCTTGATAAGAGGTGTGCCTGCTTCGATGATTACATGGTCACTTTTAGGAATCTGAGAGATGGCAGAAAGTGCGAATTCCAGGTTAGGATTGTCAAAAGCAACCTGCAAGTAGGGAGGATCCCAAAGCCTTGTTACTTTGAATCCCATAATGGCATGAGTAGATTTATTACTCTCCTCGAGAACTTTGTCAATACTGGGGAAGCCTTCCAGAGCTCGCTTGATTGCAAGTTTAGTGGCTCCATAATTGTATCTATAAATCTTATTATAATCTTGAGCCTCTGGATGAATAAAGACACTTGCTATAATGACGAGATCTTCAGTTTGGTCTTTAGAAATTATTCCTTCTTCGACCGAATCGGCAACTGCCTTTGCAACCGCTGTCTGGGCAGGTCCGAAAATTTTTGCCGCTTGCTCCATGTTCTTTACGGTGACCTTAGGAATTATGAGAGTTGAAGGTTTGGGCGGAAGGTTTGGCCTGATAACGGACAGGAGAGGAGTGTGTCCTGCTGAGAGCTGAGTCAGGCCGTTTGCGAAAGCCTGTCCTACGGGACCATTCTTGTCCCCTATAATTAAGTCAACATGGGCAAGTTCTGAGCCCTGTCCCATTAATGCTTCTCCGATTTGAAACATATTTACCTCGTAAATGTACTAATTTGATTTTGTTATATTTGTGGGATATTTGAATATGTGTAAGATTATGTAGATTACTAATAATTAAATTATTGTAAATGTTTTGATTTATTATATGCAGATTATTTCGATCAAGGATAGGCGTAACCCTTTTGCCAGCTAAATGCCAGCTTGATATAAATAATCTCGTATATACAGAAGATTTTTCTCACTTCCATATAGAAGCTTTTTCGTACAACAAAGGACATCAGAAAAGGACTAAGCATCCAGAATCTTGAAAACTTTCGTTATGGCAAAATTTTTGGACATATATCTTTCAGCGTACAAATTCCACATCTGGGAGAAATAGGTCGACAGATGTTTTGCCCTAGTTTTACAAACAGGAGGTTTACATGTTTCCAGTATTTCTGTGGAAAGACCTTTTTTAACTCGAACTCCGTTTCTTCAGGAACTTTTGTATCTACAAGACCAAGCCTGTTTGAAATCCTGTGAACGTGAGTATCTACTGCAAGGGCATCTTTGGAGAAAGCATGAGCAAGCACACAATTGGCTGTCTTCCTACCTACTCCTGGCAATTTGAGGAGAGATTCCATATCTTCAGGAACATTACCATTGTATTTATCCAGAAGAATCCCGGAAATTTCTTTTATCCTTCCTGCTTTAACCCTATAAAAACCAACGTTCTTTATAAGAGCTTCTATCTCACAAGTATCAGCCTGTGCCATTTCCTCTGGCGTTGAGAATCTTTCAAAGAGCTGTCTAGCTGCAGGATAAGTTACATCATCCCGGGTTCTATGAGACATCACTGTGGAGATAAGTGAAAAAAATGGATCCTTTAAATCGTCAGTACAACTGTCTGGATAAAGTTCAAAAAGTCTTCGCATGAGTTCATCAATATCCATGCCCGAAAAATAGTATTCTCTAATATAAAAGCAAAAGCCTGAATTCAATAGAAAAGTAAAGGCGCCTGAATTCGAGATAACGGAAAAAGAAAAAATTGAAGATTAAACAATAAAGAAAATTATAAAATTAAAAAAAAGTTATAAAATTGAGAAGGAAGCCAAGATCCAGATTCGAACTGGAATGGAATCGCTCTGCAGGCGATTGCGTAGCCGTTCCGCCATCTTGGCACATTTAATATCTTTCGACTTATGAGTACTTCTTACTCGTGTAGATCAATTAAGGGAATTTCTAATATATAAATATTTAGTCTCGGGCAACACTTTACTAATTATTTAATAAATAAAGGATCTAAAAATATATGAAGTTATCCCAAGAGATAAGAGCAAGAGGGAAAAAAGCTAGGACAGACAATATTTATATGTAAACATACATTTAAAAAAGTTCAATGAAAAGAATGTGGTTAGAAAAATTAGTAGCTATTCTGTTATCAGCAATATTAACAATTTTCACATATACGCTATATTATCCGCAAATTACTCCGATCGAGCCTGCAACATTTTTTATGAGCTTGGTGATTAGCGTTATAATAATTGATCTCACTTATCCTTATATCAAAAAATTGTGGAAACAAAGAGATTAAACACAGTGGAACATAACCTCTAAGTTATAAAATAAATACATTTAAAATAAATACATTTTAAAATTTTTCCTAATTTTTAATATCTGTTTTTTTACTTTTTATTTTTATTAGATAGCGCATTCCATCTGACGATACTTTTATATATTGTTAATTGTCTAAATAATTTATTACTGTTATTCTGTAATCACGATTAAGAGGTTAAGAATTTGGTGACTGAAAGATTTAAGCAAACTAAATTTACGGATAAAACAACAGATGCTATTAACCAACTTACAGAAGCTATGATCAAAGTCAAATGCAGCATATGCGAGAATCAATTTGACTATCCTATTACTGCTAATTATTCTGAAATACTTACCATCGCAAGTGTAAAAGAGTTAGCAGGAATTTGTCCAAACTGTAAATGTGATCCAGCAACTGAAATTAGAAATTTATATTAAATTGTAATATAATTATATAATATGATAAAAGAAAAATAAAAATAGAAGAATTAACAAATTAGGAAATTATTCTTTCCCCGTACCATATTCCAAACTATTTATTGCTTCACCGCACTGGTGAACGCTTAATGCATCAAATATTGCGTCGCCCACGCTTATTCCATTTAGGGCACATTTCTCCATTAAACGGAAGTAAAGAGCCTCATTATTACTTTTTATATAGCGACACATTTCTGACACAAATTCTTGTAATGGAAATTCTCCTTCCTGGTTTACCCAATTACTGATTGATTCGAGTAAATGTTGGTGCAAAGACATATCCTTTCCAAGTCGGTCTAAATTCATAAAAGCGCATTCATCTCTAAGTAGAACCCACTTACCAAGTTTAAATCGAAACATTTCCTCACTGTCAATATTACTCTCTTTTTCATCACTCATACATCTTCCTCCACAAAAACTAATTCTTCCATAATTATTAAAGGTCTCATAATATTTAACAATTTTAGATGATTTTTATAAAAATTCTCAGATAATAAAGTTAAGATAATTTGCCTGAGATCTGATGTTTCACACCTATATATTCAGCTCATTAAAAAAAGTTATTATGTATTTTATAGCCCGATAAATTGAAATTTGGCCCCTGTCATCTTTTCCGGACAAAGATGACTCATTTCTACAACAATTAGACTATTTATAGTTAGTTTATATTATATAATATGCATCCCATAATACTCTGAGCCATAATACTGTGAGAAAAAAGGTCATAATAGCACTCGTAGCAGTTATTAAATCGATAATACTTCATTGTAGAGTGTATTTAAATTATGAAAATTATGAATACTTTTGCAAGGGGGCATATGTTTGAAAGGGGATCAGAAATTAATCGATTGTTTAAACGCTCGCTTGGCCGATGAACTGGCCGCTATCAACCAGTATTTCGTCCACGCCGAGATGTGCGCAAACTGGAAATATGACCAGCTGGAAGATGTAATTGAGAAGCGAGCCATTACTGAAATGAAACATGCAGAGAAGCTGATCGAAAGAATACTCTTTCTCGAAGGGAAGCCCATAGTCAATAATCTGAGTGAAATTCGCATCGGGGATGAAGTACCTAAAATGCATGGTCACGACCATGGGGCAGAGGAAGGGGCTATCCTGGGCTACAATAAAGGCATTCGTCTGGCTATGGAGTTGGGAGACAATGACACTAAAGTACTTCTCGAGTCACTCCTGAAAGAAGAAATAGAACATATTGACTGGATCGAAGCTCAACTCGACCAGATCAAACAGATAGGTGTCCAAAATTATCTAGCACAGCAGATCCACAAGTGAAAGCGATGTTTCTGTACATCAGATTCAGTTCCGAAATATTCTGGGTTCATCTGAAAAAATACATATTCCTAAATTATTTGCGAATTAGATAATTTTGCATAACCCATGAGCAGATATCTAAGAAGATTTGGGATAGAAAATATCCTTCTAGAATTATTTTTTATGAGATTAATTATTTTTTATGAGATTATTTCACTAAAGAAAAAAACATAACGAATATGAAAACATCATAAGAACAGTGAAATCATTAAAAAAACCAAAAATATGAAGATATATTATAGGGTGAATGTGGCAACGATCCAGAGTTCCCGAAGGCTCGCACACTTCAGTACAGTAAGGAACGTGGACAGGCTTATCT
>JAUPKV010000609.1 GCA_030837265.1 Methanobacteriota archaeon | reverse complement strand
CTATTATAAAAGCAACTATTAACCTGCATTCTGGTGCAAAAGCTACCCACAACCACGAACCATCATCTTCATATTCTATCATTCTCGGGACTATTTTTTTTTGGCTTATTCCTTCTTTAGTTGAATCTATTAAAATATTTAACACCATCTAATTTTTTTATCTGTTTCTATGAATGTTTACGACAAATTCACTGTTTTATAATTATTCATTTCCCGATTGCTGAAAAACATATTCAGATACTAAAACTACCAGATCCGTTTAAAACCAGTATATTTATATTTATCGATGTTCATTGCCATTCATCTGAGATTATTTATGAAGAACTTTGCTTGGATTAGAAGTTCTTTGATAGGCTTATGTGGATTTGTTCATTGAACCTCGATTAAATTATCAAGTTGCGAGGTACGGTCTAATCAATTTACCTCATTCATGATTTTCTAAAATATACGGAGGTTTTAGAATTAGAAAACTAATTATTTTAATATTTGCTTTTCTCTTTTCAGTGACATTGTCCGGAATTGGATCAGCTGCCGAGATCACAATTCACCCAGGGACTTCAGTAATACAGGCAGCCGTTGATAATTCCTCCTCCGGCGATGTGATTATTTTAACTGGTGGAACTTATCACGACAATGTAAATGTAACAAAGGAAAATCTGACAATCAAATCAGCTTCCGGAAATCCTGATGATACATGGGTAAAAGCTAATAATTCTAAAGCTGACGTTTTCCATGTGTAGGCGGACAAGACAAATATTTACGGACTAAAAATAAGTGGGGCACTATCTACACGCTGTTCCGCAATAAATCTGTCCTGGTGCCATTACTGTTCGGTCGAGAACAATAAGCTTGATAATAACCTGCGCGGGATTAACCTGTTGTTTGCCCACTGGAGTGTAATCTCAGGTAACACGGCTACAAATAATAATGAATACGGGATTGATCTTCAGAATGCCACAGCTAATATAGTCTCAGAAAATAAGGTTTATGACAATATAAGGGGAATTAATTTTGGCAATTCTGACAGTAATACGCTCACAAAAAACTCTGTCAAAAATAACAGTGTTTTCGGTTTTTCTATCTGTGGTAAATGTGACCAATGCCTCATTTATAATAATTACTTCAATGCTACAACTGTAAGTATTGGAAACGGAATTGGAAACTCTTATAATGTAACAAGAACTGCAGGCCCTAACATTGTCGGTGGACCTTATATAGGAGGTAACTACTGGGGAACTCCAGATGGTACAGGATTTTCCCAGAAAACAGTAGATACGGACGGGGACGGAATTGCAGCTTCTGTATATGCCAATATCTTTGGCAGCATTTACTCGGATTATCTTCCTCTTGTGATTCCGAATGGAACAACAAAAATACTCCCTGTAGCAAACTTCAGCAGCAATGTCACTGAAGGATATGTTCCACTGCTTGTGCAGTTTACGAATTTATCAAAAAATGCAACTGCATGGAACTGGAACTTTGGAGACGGAAATACTTCTATTGAGAAGAGTCCGATGCATACTTACTATACAGCAGGAAACTATACGGTTAACCTGACAGTAAGCAACACAAACGGTACTAGTTCAAAGCTTGCAACAATAAATGTTTCAACAAAATCATCACTTTCTATCTTCCCTGACTGTACTAAACCACCACTTGATCCGAATAGTGACGAGCTTTATGAGGATATCAATGGAAACGGAAGGCTGGATTTTGCTGATGTTGTCACATATTATAATAATATGGCATGGATAACACAAAATAGCCTGGTAGCTTACTTCGATTATAACAAAAACGGCAGAATTGACTTCAATGACGTAATAATGCTTTATAATATGCATTAAGAGAAAAACAGTAATAGATTATTTTAAGGAAATTATTTGATATATTAAACCAAACTCCCCCGTTGAAATTGTACCAAAGAATCAAACATAAAGAATTAAAATTCAGGATATGGAATGAAGCAAGCCTGATGTTTCCCTTTTATTTCGGGATCATCTAAATCATACTCAACTTCAATTCCATCTTTTTTTAGATTAAAATTCACATTTTCGCACTTTATCTCAAGCATCCTATCAACCATTTCAAGAAATTCGATTCGATTTACAGGTTTATATTTTTCCATCATAGAAATCATCCTCAGAACACAATAATCAGAAAAAGATTAAAAAGCAAATCTTAGTTATGTGAAAGTATTATTGGCTACGAATTAATACTATTTTGGAGAGTTTAAGCTGTTTTTCCTATTATATTGAAGAGCGAGGTATGGAATAGTATTTAAGCCAGGCATACAGGAACAAAATCGTCATGTTTTTCTCCTTCCACTGGCTCACGAAGTGGAGCTTTTTTGTTAGGATATTTGGTTCTATTTTCGTATATGTATAACTGGCATTCTTCAGGAAAATTTTTTGAATCAAACACAATAACTTCTTTAAAATATCTTCTATACTTATCAAAATAATCTAGCCCAGGTGCTCTAACGTGTTCTGATTCATAAGGATTGGGAGCCGGATACTCAATTGTTTTTTTAGATACAATGGGCACTGGAAGAATCGCTATTCCTCCGGGCTTTAAAATCCTCTTAATTTCAGCAATGGCTTTTTCATCATCTTGAATGTGCTCCAGAACATGAGACGCAAACACACAATCAAATATTTTGCTTTTAAAAGGAAGATTTAGAAGGTCAGCTTGACAATCGATATTTTTTTTTCTGCTTATGTCGGTGGCAACGTATTGTAGAAACTTTTTCTCGAAAATTCTTTTAAAAAATGGTTCCGGTGCAATATGAAGTATAGACATTTGAGAAATATCGTAGTTCAGGCTTAGTTGCTGAAGAACGAGAAATTGAAGTCTATGTCTTTCTACAGAACTACATTTTGGACATACTTCTTGTCTGCGCCTGACATTTAGAAAAGGCCCATGATAATTGCATATCGGACAAGAGAAAGACTCTATATTTTTCTTTGATGTATTAAATTTGACAAATGAAAACATCAAGTACTTGGACAATTTCTCTTTAGCAAACATATATGCTGAATACGCTCTAACATCTAAGTGATTCCACAAATTCTTGCTCCCTTTTTTGAGAGTTTTAAAACTCAAATAATTTTTAAACAATCGGATAAGAAGAAACCTGCATTGAAGCCTAACTTATCTCTTTATAAGAATTTACTATTACGTTTCTAAGATTAAGTACATTTAAACATTACGATTTTAATTTAAGCATTAGACAGTAAATCTATGATTCCAATTTTCTATTTCAAAAAAGAGGAGTTCGTATACTCATTTCATATTTTCAGGTGTAAAAAACATAACCATTATTATTCTCAAAAACAATCTTTTAATGGAGATTAATTTGATACGAGAAGCAATGTTTTACGAGAAGCTTGAAAACAATGAAGTACAATGTAACCTCTGCGCCCGTAAGTGCATTATCGCACCTGATAACAGGGGTTTTTGCGGCGTAAGGAAAAACACAGATGGAGGCCTGTATACTCTTTTTTACAGTACTGTTTTCGGCAAAGCAGTTGATCCAATCGAAAAGAAACCACTGAACCATTTTTATCCGGGTTCTTATACTTATTCCGCAGGCTCAATAGGATGTAACTTCCGCTGCAAACACTGCCAAAACTGGTCAATTTCTCAAGATTGCCTGGAAGATTCTTTCACAATGGATACTTCTCCTGATGAACTTGTGGAAAGGGCACTCCTCTCTCATTCAAGATCAATTTCCTGGACCTATAATGAGCCTGCAATCTGGCACGAGTATACCTATGAGTGTGCAAAGCTAGCAAAGGCTGCCGGGCTTGCTACCGTTTATGTGACAAATGGTTACATGACTCCCGAATCCCTGAGGCATATAGCACCTTATCTGACTGCTGCCAACATCGATATTAAAGCCTTTACTGAAAAATTCTATGATGATATTACCAGTGCAAAACTTGCTCCGGTGCTTGAATCCTGTATTCTTGCCAAGGAACTCGGAATACACATTGAAATCACAAACCTGGTAATCCCGGAAAAAAACGATTCTCCTGAAGAAATCCGGGAACTTTCACAGTGGGTTTACAAAAATTTAGGGCCGGATACTCCCCTGCATTTTACACGCTTTCAGCCTCTGTATCAGATGGAAGACCTTTATTGGACGCCCATTGAGACTCTGATAGCTGCCAGGAAAATAGCAGTCGAAGAGGGAATGAATTATGTTTATATAGGGAATGTTCCTGGACAGAAGCACAACAACACTTTTTGCCCCGAATGTGGGAAAATGTTGATCTCCCGTGGGTTTTTCGAGGTGGAAATATACGAAATAACCCCTGAGAAGACCTGTCCAAAATGTGGAGCAAATATTCCTATTGTTGGAGAGTATACAAACTCAAAAAGGGAATGATTCAGGATGCCACATTTACCTCTCATATACGGGACATGCAAAAGCTGATAAACTTTGAGGAGACGAGGCTAAAACAAGAAGGAGTAAAGACGGAACATGGATAAAGAAGGGAGGAAATTTTTATGTTAAATAATTATTGGAAAAAATGTTATCCCTCGTGAACTTCACATAATAATAACAAAAGATGGTTTTATACTTTTTTAAAACATATTATATCATAATAAGGAGTAAAAAGTTTAATTTTTTAAAATTCTTAGCATAATTGGGGAAATTACGAATATAAAAATTAATAATTAATATTAGAATCGATATTCGCCTACCTATTATTTCCATACTTCCAGATATCCATTTAAAAATATAATTTTTAAGATGTAAATATACTTTTAAATGGAAGTTTTAAATGGAAGTTTTAAGAAACTATATAACAAATAAAATAATTAAATAAAGTATTAATACAATTGGTGAGTCTATGATTTATCATATAAACGGTTTTGAAAATACAGATCACGCCTGGTTATCCAAAGAGATTGTAATTGCTCATGTGTTGATAAGAAAAGAAAATGACTCTAATCTATACACCCGGGATATCACAAGTTATCTTTCAGGTGTAAATTTAATGAATACCGCAAACGATGACAATGTAGATGATTCATGCTTTAAGGTAAAACAGGGAGAAATCGTAGTGGGAGTGACTCCGTCAATACCAGGTAGCTATAAAGTATTCCTGGTATACGATGGTAAAGATCACTTACTTGGATATGAATTCCCAGGGATACAACCCGAGAATTGGGCTCGTATCGCAAATGAGAGAGTAGGGATATATGATGATATGAAAAAAGCCAATCTGGATTGCAAAAGTAGAGGAGAAGAGCTAAGATACAATGTATAATATTAAAATATGTTATACAATACACGTTGGATATATCACTCAATGAATAAATGAAGTTCTGGGATGGGCTCAGAGATAAAGAGTTTCGATTTTTCGTTACAATATTAGGACTTATACGGTTGAATTGAAAAATAGTATCAATAAACACTCAACAGTTTAAATCTCAATAATCTCGATAATGCTTCTTGTACGTGATTTATCTTTCAACCGCGTAAGTTCAAAATATATTTCATTTAAGTACATTTGAGAAGAAGGCTTAAATGGGCTAATAACAGGCACTTAATAAAAGATTTAGGTTGTAGAGATGCGATTCGAAAGCATAAACTCTTACTAGAATAGGCTCTTGATCTATCGCATTTGGCCTATCTGGAAACTTTTCATTTTACATTCTTCTACAATCAAACCGCTTTTCCCATTTCATATGCCTGATTCATTGCTTTGCTTTCTTTGATGTCTCCTATATTCCAGGCACCAGCTCCGTAAATAGCACCCTTTTCTTTTGCTCCCTCAAGGCAGGAAGTAAATCCTCTAAATCCTTCTAATGTTCTCTCCAGAGCCTGTTTTTTGCTGTCGGCAGCGGTCATAATGAAATACATTTCCTTGTTCTTTATTGCAAGATACCTCGAATAGGTTCTATCAATCAGGGTTTTAATCTGCCCGTTCATGGTGTAAAAATAAACAGGTGTTGCCATCACGATCACGTCGGCAGCTATTATTTTGTCCAGAACTTCAATCATGTCATCCTTTTGAACACAGTTGCCTCCATTACCTTGACAGGTATCGCATGCCAGGCAATAATTAATCTCTTTATCTCTTAGGAAAATTTTCTCAACCTGATTCCCTGATTCTTTTGCCCCAAATATAAACTGGTCGCATAAGAGGTCTGAATTTCCACCTCTCCTTGGACTTGCTGACAATACTAATACTTTTTTGCTCATTTTATTACGCTCCATATTTTTAGTCATTCTTAATGTCAATAGAAACTTTTATTATCTTCTGTCAAATCTTCGTCACTTAAATTGTTGCTGTGATCAAGTGAGATTCTAAAATGACTGGGTGACGATAACTTGAAAGAACTTTTGAGAGCATCCATTTATCAATACTTTGACGGATAAAGCATCATTCACGGATAAAGTTTGTAAAAATTCTTTCTTCCCGCATCGGGAGCTGCACACCTGTTTTAAGACCTATTTCATTACACTTCAAGAAAAACGCCATGTTCCTTGCAAGAATGCGCATTGTCTGCATGCCTTCCAGATCTTT
>JAUPKV010000608.1 GCA_030837265.1 Methanobacteriota archaeon | reverse complement strand
TTCCCACTTTTAAATGCTTTCAAAGTCGAAGGAGCAGTAGCGAAATTTATTGGGAAAAACGCAGGTAAAGAAGAAGAAGTAATCACTTTCGTGCTCAAAGACGCGTTAGCAGGTGCATCTCCGGAAGTGAAGGCTGGAATTTTGAAGCAAACACTTATAAGTGCATCTGATGTCGGCAAATTTTGCTGCTCCTGTAAATCGAGATTGAAGGTTGTTGACAGTTTTTTTGTTTGTAAGACCGCACATTACATTTTTGGTCTTCTGACACTTTATCTCCATAGATAATACCGTAGACAGCCACTGTTTTTACAAAGGAAAAAGGCTTCCTGCAAGTGAAGGTCTCTTCTCTGGAAAAAACTTTTAAAACATTTAAAAAATAGGAAAAAAGGTTCCGGAAAATTGAAATTCTCTTCGGGAACTCTAGATCTATATTTTTATAGTTTATAATTCATCCGGCATTTCGCCTTCCATACCTGCGCCAGGACCGCCCCTTCCACCGGCGGTAGGTGATGCGGCAATTACATCATCGATCCTGAGAATCATTGTTGCAGCTTCGGTGGCTGCATTAATTGCCTGGGTCTTAATCCTGAGAGGTTCAAGCACGTTATTCTCGAACATATCCTCGACTTTACCTGTGTAGACATTAAGTCCTGCCCTCTTGTTGCCTTTCTCGTGCTGGGAACGCAGTTCCACCAGCATATCGATTGGATCAAGTCCTGCGTTTTCTGCAAGGGTCTGGGGAATAATCTCAAGGGACTCGGCAAATTTCATTACAGCAAGCTGTTCCCTGCCTTTAAGGGTTGCTGCGTATTCCTTGAGCCTGAGGGCCAGTTCTACTTCAGGAGAGCCGCCGCCTACAACGATCTTCTGGTCTTCGAGAGCAACGCCAACTACTCTGAGAGCATCTTCAAGGGCTCTCTCAATTCCCTCTACTACATGCTCTGTCCCGCCGCGGAGGAGAATTGAAGTGGTCTTGCTTTCCTTGCAGCCGGTTACAAAGGTCATTCTGGAACCTGTAACGTCTTTTTCTTCCACGAAGCCTGCATTGCCAAGATCGGATTCTTCGATTTCATCCAGGTTGGTGACAATCCTTGCACCCGTTGCTCTTGAGAGCTTGTCCATATCACTCTTCTTAACCCTGCGCATGCCAAAGATTCCAGCCTTTGTCATGTAATATTGGGCGAGGTCATCAATACCTTTCTGACAGAAGACAACGTTTGCACCTGTGTCGATTACCTTGTCCACGATCTCCCTGAGCATGGATTCTTCCTGATCTAAGAAGAGCTGCATCTGGTCAGGAGTGGTAATTTTTATTTCGGCTTTGGTTTCGGTCTTCTTGAGTTCGATGGGCACACTTAAGAGAAGGACTTTTGCATCTTTCACAATTTCCGGCATTGCAGTGCTGACACGCTCTTTATCAATGATTACACCTTCGATAATCTCTGAGTCTCCAACACTTCCTCCGGGTCTCTTTTCGATCTTAATGTCCTCTATATCAACAGTGATCTTCCCATCATCGCTTACCTCAACAACCGATTTAACGGCCTTAACTGCAAGCCTGGAAAGGTGCTCCTTGTTAGCCTCTGCGCCCTTTCCTGTTATGGCTGTGGATGCAAGTTTTTCGAGAGTTTCGGTATCTTCTGGAGATACTTTGATAGTAATGGTATCCAGGATCTTTGTAGCCTGTTCTGCTGCGAGCCTGTAGCCGCTTGCAATAACTGTGGGGTGGACCCCGCTTTCCAGCAGGTCTTCTGCCTTTGTCAGGAACTCGCCTGCGAGCACGGCTGCCGTGGTGGTCCCGTCCCCAACCTCCGAGTCCTGCGTTTTGGCTACTTCTACGATCATCTTTGCACCAGGGTGCTCGATGTCCATTTCTTTTAGGATTGTTGCTCCGTCATTGGTAATAACCACGTCACCCAGGGAATCTACAAGCATCTTGTCCATGCCCTTGGGCCCCAGAGTAGTCCTTACAGCCTCAGCGACTGCCTTTGCGGCCATAATATTGTTGTGTTGGGCGTCGGAACCATGAGTTCTCTTGCTACCCTCTCTCAAAATAAATATTGGTTGTCCTGCCAAGCTTTAATCACCTTTTATGATGTGAATTTCTATGAATTTTATAATTGTATTTCTGAGCACTTTATCTTTGTGCGTAAATTTCCTATTCTTAATGCAAGCACTTCTATATAAGAATTCCTCTGGAGCCTGCTGAAAATGTGGGGCGATCCGAGTTTTTTCGGCAACTGTAGGGCCTATGTAATTGTCAATTACCTGCAGACTCAATTCTCGATAAAACAGATTTTAGAAAAATCGCTTCCGGATAAGAAATCATTTAGGGGATTCGTTATTGAAGGAATTTTGGGGAATAACTATAATTGTTGGAGACGGGTGCATTTCCCTTATTATACTTTTCCATTACAGCAAATCTGATTATAAACTCTGTGCCGTTGTCCCTTTTTAGTTCAAGTGTGCCATCTAATTGATCGACTAAGGAAATTACAAGCTGAAGTCCCAGACTATCAGGAGTTTCAAGATCAATGTCCTCAGGAATGCCCACACCGTTATCTGACATGGATATAACAAAATTTGTACTCTTAGGGCTATCGCATTTACCTTTTTCTCCAATACTTATTAAATCTCTTTCTTCTCTATGGAGTATGATTTTGATTTCCCCGTTATATCTACCAGGAAATGCGTATTTAAGGGAATTGGAGACGAGCTCATTGACAATAATTCCTAAGGGAACCGCTATGTCCATGTTAAACACTATGTTTTCTTCCAGATCCATATTCAGGCTGACTTCAGTATTAGCCGGTCCGTTAGTCAAGAAGAGACTGTCAGTAAGTTCCTCAATGTACGGCGAAAAGTTAAGTTCATCGAGCCCTTCACCTTTATGCAACTCTTCATGAATAAGTGCCATAGAGATAACGCGGTCCTGACTTTTTTTGAAGGCTTCCATAACTTCCGAATCATTAATATTCTTTTTGCCTCTGAACTTTTCGGACTGGAGGTCTAGAAGAGAAGAAATTACCTGTAAATTATTTTTTATCCTATGATGGATTTCATGCTTGCGGGCAATATCAAGGTTTGCAAGGACCTGTTCGGCTTCTTTTCGCTTGGTAATGTCACTGAGCATACCTAAAGAGCCCATAAATTCGCCATTCTTATCAATAAGACATTTTGCATTTATAGTGACCCAAATTAGTGAGCCATCTTTATGCACTAATTGCGTTTCATATAGATTATCGATACCTTGCTGCCTTTTTATCAGGTTGGACTTGACAATACTTTTAGTTTCTTCAGTGTGGAAATACCATATCGGCTTACCAATACTCTCTTCTACGGTGTACCCGAGCATATCTGCCATTTTCTTATTAAGGTAAGTTATAATGGATTCTTTGTCAGTTACGAGTATGCCTTCATTGGCAGTTTCTACGATGCTGCGGTATTTTTCTTCACTCTCTCTTAATGCTTCTTCGGCCTTCTTGCGCTGGGTGATGTCAGTGAGCATACCCAGCACGCCTATAAATTGACCGTCCTTATTAAAAAGAGATCTTGCGTTTATATGTACCCAGATAGATAAGCCGTCTCTTCGTATTAATCTTGATTCATAGCTGCCATCTATACCTGTCCACCTTTTCTCAATATTAAATTTGAGGAAAGCTGTAAATTCTTCACTCAGGAAATCCCATACCGGTATTCCTATACTTTCTTCCAGAGTAGACCCGATCATATCTGCCATTTTCTCATTAAGGTAAGTTACGTTAGCCCTGTTGTCAACTACTACTATACCTTCATTGGATGTCTCTACAATGTTGCGGTACTTTTCTTCATTTTCACGTAGTTTTTCTTCTATTTCTTTTCTTTCGGTTATATCTCTGGCAATTATCGAAATCGCAGTCAGCTTTCCGGAGGTATTAAACACCGGAGAAAGGTTTAATGAAACATTTATTAACCTCCCGTCTTTTCTTAGTCGAGAAGTCTCATAATGGCGGACCCTCCCCCCTTGTTTAATCATCTCGGTAAATTCTTTTGGTTCGTGATCGGAATAAGGTGAAACCAGGGTGGAAATGGGTTTCCCCAAAACTTCCTCAGCCGCAAAACCATATACCATCTCTGCGCCTTTGTTCCAGGTAGTAATAATACCATCAAGTGACTTGGTTATAATAGCATCGTTAGATGATTCAACAACATCTGCCAGTACCTGAATTTTTTCTTCTGCTTTTTTACGTTCAGTAATATCTCTGGAAATGACAGAAATAGCTGACAGCTTTCCTAAAATATCAAAAAGTGGGGAAAGAGTCAGTGAAACATGTATTGTTTTTCCATCTTTTCTTGTCCTTAAAGTCTCAAAGTTGAGGATTTTTTCCCCTTGCCTGGCCTTTTCAATTAAACTTATCGTTTCTTTTTCCAAATAGAATGGGGCAACGATAGAAACAGACTCACCCAACACTTCTTCCTGTGGATAACCATAGACTTGCTCCGCTCCTTTGTTCCAGCTGGTAATAATGCCATCAAGGGATAAAGTTCCAATAGCGTCGCTTGATGACTCAACTATACTTGCTAAAAGTTTCTTTTTCTCTTCTGCTAGTTTTCGTTCCGTAATATCCTGAATCGTTCCTTTAGTTTTAATGGGGACATTTTCATCATCACAAACAATTTCAGTTTTCATATTGACTGTTCGTTCTTCCCCATTAGCTAAGATAATTCTAAAATCAAAACTGATGTGTTTTTCATTTTTAGCTATAATATTTATGGCATAATCTCGATCTTCAGGGTGTATATATTCAAAAATTTCTTTATAATTTGGAGTCGGACTTTGAGGACTAAGTCCAAAAATCCGATACATTTCTTCAGACAAGGAAGCTTTATTAGTTGCAATGTCCCAGGTCCAATTACCAATATGAGCCATTTTTTGGGCTTCAGTAAGACTTTGCTCACTTTCTTTCAATGAATTGTACGCTGTTTCAAGCTCTAATGTACGCTCTTTAACCAGGTATTCCAGATTGTCAAGTGTTTCTTTAAGCTTCATCTCGGCGTTTTTACGTTCTGTTACGTCAGTGAACATATTTAGAGATCCGATAAACTTGCCATCGTCATCGAAAAAAGATTTAATATTTACGAATACCCATAAGGGCGAACGGTCTTTTCGCAATAATTTAAAATCATAACTCTGGATGTTATCCTGAAGCTGCCTTTGTATGTCATTTTTGACTACGGAATCATCTATGTCCACTACAAAGTCTAATATGTTCCGACCAATGATTTCATTTAAATCATATCCAAGCATTTCGGCCATTTTTTGGTTAGCATAAGTGAGTAGACCTTTACCGTCGTTTAATGATATACCTTCGTTAGACGTCTCTACAATGTTTCGGTATTTTTCCTCGTTTTTACGCAGTGTCTCTTCCATCTGTTTTCGTTTGGTAATATCAGTAAGCATCCCCAGAACGCCCATAAACTGGCCGTTCTTATCAATAAGAGATTTGACATTTACAAGTGACCATAAAAATGAACCATCTTTTCCAATTAATTTAACCTCAAAACTCTCATTAATACCCTGCCACCCATTTTCCGGAAGCCGTTCGAAAATAGCCTTACTTTCTTCGCTAATGAAATCCCACATAGGTTTGCCAACAGCTTCTTCTAAACTGTAACCAAACACCTCTTCAAGTCTCTTGTTAGCATAAGTGATTATGGCTTCCTTGTCAGTTATTATTATACATTCATTGGACGTTTCTACAATACTCCGGTATTTTTCTTCGCTTTTGAGAAGTGCCTCTTCCATCTGTTTGTGGTCTGAAACATTTTTAAATATCGCTGCTATCTTCCCTTTCTCAGGTCTGAAAGAATAAACATCAAAATACTTATCCAACTCAGGGATAAACATTTCAATATTGGCTGATTTGCCTAGAAGTGTAATTTCAACAAAGTGTTTGAGGTCTCTGAAGCCTACACTTGGAAATATTTCCCTGAAGGACTTACCAAAAACAGTTTCCTTAGTTATGCCGGTTTGAAGCTCAAAAGCAGGATTTATTTCAATAAAACGAAAATCAAAAGGCTTTCCATCCTCATTGTAGATCATTTCTGCAAGGAAGAAAGCTTCGGTCATGTTTGCAAAGAGCATTCGATAACGTTCTTCACTTTTTCTGAGAGCGTCCTCAGCCTTCTTGCGTTCAGTGATGTCTATCATTGCAGCAACGGCTCCTTGTGAGTTTCCCTGTTCATCTCGTAAGGATCTGAAGTTGCCCAAAACGTGCCTCATCATGCCGTCAGGATAGACAATGTCAAATTCATAATCACGTACATCCGTACCGGAAGCTGCCATCCTTACCGGCATATCTTCAGGTCGGATCTCTACTCCATCCTTGAACAGTTTATGAGTCTCAGATTTTTTTCTATCGGGAACAGCTTTGGATATGTTTGTGCCATCTGGAAGTCGAATCCACTCATAAGAAAGCCGGTTACCTGTCATTCTAAACGCCAGAGGGTCGTGTGTTATCATTACTGCAGCAGGCGTCTCATCCAATACTACCGCTAGTTCTGCCGAGCGAGCCCTCTCCTGTTTCTCGCTTTCTCGAAGAGCATCCACCAGCGCATCGCGTTCAAAAAGTGACTCGGCCAACTTGGTATTGCTGTAGCTTAGCTGTGATATTAAGTTGGCAAGTGTCGTGATTAAGATCGTGCCTGTTTCTACAGCTTCCCTGCTCAGCCGGGGAACTTTCTCAAGCGCTGCTATGTATTCTTTCTCATCGAAGCCATATTTTCTAGCTTGAGATCGGAAAAGCTCATAGTCCAGAGGTTCATCTTCAAAAAGGAATTGTCCTAAGAAAATGGTGCCAACTTGTCGGCTCCCTACAATGATTGGAGTTGCTACGTCACATAAATTGTTTTTGCATCTGTGAAGCATAGATTTTTCTGTAACGGCCCCAGAGGAGATCTTTGTTTCATTTTCCAGGCAATGTTTATAAGTCTCAGGATTAGCTCTATGGAATCTGGTGCAGATTTCCTGCCATCTTACGCCTAGTACAACATTGTTTTTACTGTCAGTCAAACCTATGGGTATATGAGTAAATTTATGGAATTCATTAATCAGTGACGGGATTGCCTGGATATTAATAAGTTCGGAAAGCTCCACCCCTATCATTTTCTTTGATTCATTTTCCTGAATTTTATCTCCAAATTCATCCTGGTCACTTATGTCGAATCCAGAAACACATACGCATTTTTCCTCTTGTAAAGGATGAAAAACGGTTAAGTATAATCTTTTTCCCATATTGAATTCCATTTTTCTCGGGCTATTCAATGAGAGGACCGTTTTCACAATATCTCCGATACTTGAAGGAATTTTATCTCCAACTCTTACCCCCCACTCATTCAATAAAAGCTCCCCTGCTTTATTTGAGTAAAGAACTGTCCCATCTTCTTTAACTCGTAGCGCAGGGTTTGGATCTATTGCCGAAAGCGGGTCAATACCGTTTTTCATTTTTTGATGTCCCACTTTTTATTTCTTCCTCAAGTTTTTATATCTGGTTTTTCGTTCGGATTAGTTATGGAATCCAGGTGATTCATTAAATTTTTTAGATCCTGAAGTTGACGCCTTATTATTCTTTTCTTTTACAGTAAATTTTATAACGAATTCCGTGCCCCTGTTTCTATTTATTTCAAGTTCGCCATCTATTTGTTCCACCAGAGAAGTTACCAGAAGAAGTCCGAGACTATCAAGATTTTCAATATCTAAGTTTTTAGGAATACCCACTCCATTGTCTGAAACTGATAGAATAAGATTTGTACTCTTAGGACCTTCGCATTCACTTTCTTCCCGAACTTTTATGAAATCTTCCTCTACCCTATGAAGTATGATTCGGACTTCACCTTTATCTCTCCCGGGAAACGCATATTTGAAAGAATTTGCTATAAGTTCGTTTATGATCGTTCCCAGTGGAATTGCAGTATCCATATCGAAGAAAATGTTTGCTTCAAGGTTCAGCTTTAAACTGATATTTGCCTTTCCAAGCTGATAAGTCGACAAAAGATGATCACTGAGTTTCTCAACATACTCTGAAAAGTTGATAGCTTCTAACCCGCCTCTCTTATACAGTTCTTCATGGATAAGAGCCATGGATATAACTCTGTTCTGACTTTCCCTGAATGCATCTATCACTTCCGAATCATTGATGTTGCTTCGGCCCTTAAACTTATGAGCCTGCAAGTCAAGCAGGGAGGAGACCACCTGCAGATTATTCTTGATCCTATGATGAATCTCCTTTTCTCGGGCAATCTCGAAATTTGCAAGGGCTTG
>JAUPKV010000607.1 GCA_030837265.1 Methanobacteriota archaeon | reverse complement strand
TCTTCCGATCTTGTGCAGAGCAATCTTATCATCCGGGATGTGGTCTCGGACCTTGTCAAAGAAGGTGTTACCGTTTTTTTAACGACGCATAATATTGAAGAAGCAAACATCATGTGTGATAGGGTGGCTATTATCAATAAAGGAAATATAGTTGCAATAGATGCACCCGAAGCCCTTAAAAAAACGATCCAGAGCGTTCAGTCGATTGAGATCTCTTTTGAGCACAACTCTACTGAACAGCTGGACGAACTCAGCCACCTTCCGATGGTCAATGAAGCACAGAAAGAAGGAGATAAATTCAAGCTATACTCTGAAAATCCATCTGAACTTATTGATGTAGTAGTGGATTATGCTCAAAAAAATGAGCTGAAAATCGTTAGTATTGCAACTCTGGGACCGAGCCTTGAGGATGTATTCATACGCTTGACAGGACTGCAGAGGGCAGGAGAAGGAATCCATGCCATCGATTGATCAAAGAGAATGGGGAAAACGCCTTTCCTGCGAGATATTAGCTGCCTGGGCAATAGCAAAAAAGGATATGCGCATCTATTACCTCAAACCCAATATCATTGTTTCCGGCATATTCTTCCCGCTTTTTATGTTCCTGGCCTTTGCCCTTGGAAAGAACACTCCTCCAGGTACCCTGATTCCGGGATTGATTTCAATAACCCTACTGTTTTCGGCTTCATCGATTGAACCAGTCTCCATTCCCATTGAAAGGAGAGTAAAGACTTTTGAACGATTACTTGCGGCACCGATATCCCTAAATTCGCTCGTATCGGGTGAGAGCCTGAGCGGTTTTCTCTACAGTCTGGGCATAGCGTGCTTCCCACTTGCCATAGGTATTATTTTTTTTAACACTCATATTGCACATGCCCCGGTTCTTGTAATTTCTATGATACTTACTGCATTCTGTTTTGCGACTCTGGGTACACTCTTTGCCGCATATCCCACAGAAAATGTGGGCGAAGTCATGTCGATATTAAACACGGTCAGGCTGCCGCTTATCTTTATTTCCGGAGTTTTTATTCCTATATCCGCCATGCCCCAGATAGGTAAGAGCATCGCGTTGATATCCCCACTGACCTACGGAAATGACATGATCGAATATGCATATACTGGCTACTCGCTTTTTTCACCAGGGATAGATATTACGGCATTAATAATCTTCATTCTGATCTTCCAGATTGTTGCAAACTTTCTTTACAAGAAATTTAATGAATAAAATGACAAGATAAAATGTATTTTAAGGAGTAATGATGTGCGGAATAGCCGGAGCTGCCGGGACTTTTGATACGAACGGAGAAGTAAAAAAAATGCTTATTGCTCTCGAGCACAGGGGACCTGATACCTGTGGAATTTATAAGACCGAAAGCTTGAGCATAGGAAACGCCTTGCTTAAAATCACTGGAGATATGCCCCAGCCTCTGATAGGAAAAGGAGCTCTGGTACTCAACGGAGAAATATTTAATTTTAAGGATCTTGCGTCTGAATATGATATAAAAACAGATTCGGATACCGAATTACTTTTTTTCTTGATAGAAACTCGAGTAAAAGAAGGATATATGCCGATTGACGCTGTTTATTCGGCACTTTCCTCAGTAAATGGTGATTATGCCCTGGCATACGCCTGCGGCAGCGAACTCGTGCTTGCCAGAGATCCAGTCGGGGTCAAGCCTCTTTTTTATTCATTGAATAAGGAAGCAGAAAAACCGGAAATTATTTTTGCCTCCGAAAAAAAAGGCCTTTTTTATTCAGGGAGCAGAAATTTTCACACTCCAGAAAGCATCCTGACTTTTCCTCCAGGCGGCGTCTTCAGTTTTAATACCCAGAACGAGAACGTTATGGAAAAATCCCTGAAAATAAAATTGCCGCAAGAAAGGATCTCAGAAGAGTGTGAAGCTGCCTTACGGCTGAAAGCTGCACTTGAGAAAGCCGTAGAACTCCGGCTTACATTAAATGCAGTTATTGCATTTTCCGGTGGGATTGACAGCACCTTTTTGGCAGCAATTGCTAAAAAGTTAAATCCTGCGACTCCACTCTACACAGTCGGACTTCCCGACTCTCATGATATTATTCAGGCCAAGCATGCGGCTGAAGCTATCGGCATGCAGGAGTGCCTGAAAATACGTCTCCTCACTTACGAAGAGATAGAATCAGCAGTCCCAAATGTGATTTATGCTACCGAATCTGTCGACCCCATGAAAATTGCTATAGGGCTTCCTCTGTATTTCGTCGCAAAAACCGTAAAAGAAGACGGAAAGCGAGTTCTTCTGACAGGACAGGGTGCAGATGAACTCTTCGGTGGGTACAAAAGACATGAGACTTTCTATGAGAAGGGACAGCTAGTGCTTGACAGGGAGATTTATTCGGACCTTCAAAGTATTTCAGCAATTAACCTTGAGAGAGATGACATGGTTTCCATGGCTAATTCAGTGGAACTCAGGGTGCCTTTTCTGGATAAAGAAGTAATAAAAATAGGGCTTGCAATAAGCCCGGAGCTTAAAGTCTTTAAAAAAGACGAACTATATACAAGGAAGTATATTCTCCGAAAAACAGCGGAACCCTTTCTCCCATCAGAGCTTCTATGGAAGGAGAAGAAGGCAATGCAGTACGGCACAGGAGTCCAGAAGATCCTCGATAAGCTTTCAAGAGATGCAGGATTTTCAAAATCGGAGGGGAATCATATTGAAAAGTATCTCAGGCAAGTGGCGTCTGAAAAAAGATTAGAGTTTATTTCATAATGAGAGTAGACATCCTGGAACCTTATATGCAAGGATACAAACCCAGTATATAAATAAAACAAGAAATTTTTAAAAGTAATCCGGATACGGGTTTAAATTAGATAATGGATTTAAAAAGTTAATATGTAATCTTTTTTATATTATGGTCTCGTTATTTACATGCTAACTATATAAATTAATCAACATCTGAATAAGAGCAAATCTTTACCTTGCAATATCTGAGAATTGGGTAAATAAGAAAAAATTGTCTGAAAAAGCAGAAAAATACCGCGTCTGAATCTTTTCCTTTTTTCAATCGGATTCAGCATTCTTTGGAATTACGATTTCCACCCAATATTATCCTGGTCAAAACTACGGATGAGTAAATACTATTTACAAAATTTTGTTGTTTGTGCTTGAAATAGACTAAAAAATTGGAGGATATCAGTTTTTCTTCAGTTCGAGAGTCTCAGAAGATTTAAACACATAATAATAATAATTTTTGTGCAAGGTGAAATGTAAAATTACTTACAGGTGATAGGGATGTTAAAACGAAAATTGAAAGTTCTTCTTTTTACCGGTTGGGCTGGTTTTCTTATCTTTTCAACTATTTCCACCGGTTTATGTGCGAGCTCCTCATCAGTGGTCTATGTCTCCGGAGATAGCAGCGGGGACTTTACCTGTGACGGAAAAGACGACCAGGTGCAGATTAATCAGGCACTTGAATATGCAGCAAGTAATCCAGGTACAACAGTTTACCTCAAAGGGCCATATGTTTATGATATAACGAGTTCTTGCTTAATCGGGTCAAACACGGAACTGACAGGAGACTCTACCGCTAAACTCAAATTAGCAAGTCGTGTCGGATGGATTACGACAGGATCGGGAACTCCAATCATTGGTCAGATAGGAAGCAAAGGATCTGCAGTTCATGACATAAAAATACACGGGTTTGAAATAGATGGTAACGAAGGCGCTCAGTCAGGAGCTGGAGGAAAAGACCTTTATAGACTAATTTCTTTCCAGGGATCAAGCAGTACCTCTGTGTCCAATATTCGCGTATATGATATGAATTTGCACGATGCGAAAGGCGATGGATTCAGATGCACATACGGAAAAAACATATTTTACTATAACAACGTTGGAAACAACTTACAACATACCTGTGTAATGTACTCACGTGTCAGAGGCGGAGAAATACATGATAATGTTGCCCATCAGTGTGCAAGTGCTGCTGACAGATTGGACAGTTGTCAGGATATTGTAATTTATAATGAGGAGATTTCACCGTATTCCAGTAAAACTACATATGTTAAGGATTCAAAAGGTTATGCGGTGTCAGATGCAGGTGTACAGCTATATAACGAAGCCTCATCACCAACCACTTCGAACATAACTGTTCGAGACTGTGATATTATGTCTGGAGTGAACGGTATTTTCTTAGTCAGTTTAAACGACAAATCAAATGTGAGATTATATAAGAACGTTATACATGACAGCGGCTATGAAAACGAAGGAG
>JAUPKV010000606.1 GCA_030837265.1 Methanobacteriota archaeon | reverse complement strand
GTTTCATTAATGCAAATCCGATATTGGTCCAGAGTCCGGCATGACCGGGGTTCACTCCCGACGCTTCTTCAAAAGTTTCAAGAGCTTCTTCACAACATTTTAATTTTAGCAAGGAATTTCCTTTATGGAAGAGAGCTGCAAAATGCTGCGGGCTTTCAGAAAGGACGCTCTCAAAAACCTCAAGAGCAAGTTTAAGTTTACCCTGCCTGTAAAGAGTTACTCCTGCTTCATAAAGCTCTTCTACATCTATTTTTTCCTTGCTTTCTTCTTCCCTGTCTTCATTCGAAGCTTTTTCAACCGCGCTTTTCACGTCCTTTCGAAGCCCGGCTTCTGAGAGATACCTGTAAGCTGCCGAGCTTTCAGTATCAGGCCTTGAGTCAAGGTGTATAAATTCCTCTTTCGGAACAAAAGACTTGCAAATCCATTCAGATTCAGCTTTTCGGTTCGTAACGACGCAATATCCATTAACGTACTTAGAGCAAACTGCGCAGCAATAGATATGTCTCTCCAACCGATATCTAATCTGGTCAAGCTCGGCACTTACCAGCCCCTGGTTTAGTCTGTCTTTGAAAGTCTCGTATGGAATATTTTTGATTTTGATAAAAACTGTTGATGGAGCAGGAGGGTCCCATTCTGCGGGATTCAGGGTTCGCTTTCTGTTGTTCATAATTTTCGTGGAAAAATTCTTTGATTTGAGATATTTCGGGATTTATGGTTTTAATTGCATATCAAATTGTAACTTACAAAAATTAGGATAAGTTAAAAATCCACCATTCACTCTTCTTACCCTCTTTGCCATCAGAACCAACAGACCATACGCGCCAGCGGACAGGTCCTATAGTCGAAAAATCATAGGAATAACTGGTTGCATTTATGCCTGAAACTACGTTTGATCCGGCTGATTCCGATAACCACGAATTGGAGTTTGAGTTAAATGCATCGATTTCCACTGTATAGTTTGCTGCACCTGAAACGTCTGTCCACTCAAGGGTCGTTCCTGATGTTGAATTGTCGAACACTGTTCCATTGGCTGGTGAAAGTTGCTTTGGAGTCGGAAGTGCTTTCGATGACACCTGTGTAGAAGATGAGGATGAAGATGGTGTCGATGTTGAAGATGTTGAAGATGTTGATGTAGATGATGTCGATGCCGAAGATTCCTGTACATATATGACTTTTATTGCATGTACACTACCGACCTCGTTTGTAGCTGTCAGTGTGTAAGTTGTATTTTGACTGGGAAATATCCGCTGGCTACCTGTTAAACCCACTGTTCCGATGCCGGGTTCTATGGAGATCTTCGTAGCGGACAAAACATTCCAGGTTAAATTGGAACTTTCTCCTTTGCTGACCATATCCGGGTTAGCATTGAAGAAATTAATCGTCGGCAGATTTCCCTGGTTTGTCTGGCTTGTCTGGCTTGCCTGGCTTTTCTGGCTTGCATTTTGTGAACTTAAGTTATCTTTTTCGGATACAGGGTTGTCTTGTGAAGAGGTCAAATTACCTTCAACTGTAACGGTGCAGTAAGCTACATCCTTTTTATCGTCATTGGAAGCCGTAAGTGTATATGTAATAGTCTTGACGGGAGAAACAGACAATGTAGCACTGGACTCTACAGCACCGATATCAGGTTCAATATTAACATTTGAAGCTCCGGTAACGTGCCAGTTCAATACTGCGCTTTCTCCAGCTTTAATAGCGTTAGGACTTGCTTCGAAAGACGTGATCAACGGAGAATCCTTATTAACTGTAATCGTACAGGAAGCAGTTTTTTCTTTTCCTTCCCCGGAAATTATCAATTTATATGTTGTGGTTTGAGAAGGAGATACAGATATCGACCCATTAGAGCTTACGGACCCTATACCAGGTTCTATAGAAATATTGCTCGCCCCGGAAACTTCCCAGCTTAAAATAGAACTATCTCCCGGCCCAATGACTTCCGGGCTTGCGCCAAAATGATTGATATCTAAAGCTGCTGCCGGGGCCAGGGCTTTTACAGCGATGAATATGCTCAGTAAGGTACCAATAAATCTTACAAATCCTGGTAGTGAGTTCCATAAAGACTTAATCCGATCAATAATTGACTTATTACTATCCATTTTATCCATAACCAGACTCCACGCATTTTGTAAACCGAACGAAAACAATATCTCTTATTCAAATCGAAAACCACAAAGGTTACAAAGATTTTTGAGAAAAATACATCTGAAGTATAATTTGAACTCAAAACATCCATTATTTTATAAATCAAATAAACAATTCCATAGTTTAATATTATTAGATATATTAATTTTGGCATATAAATGTCCTAAAAAATACGTATAGTTTGCATGTAACGAAGCTTTATATGAAGAAGCGTAAAACCCCGAAGTCTTTAGCTTCGTGGGATATAAGCGTCAACTTCTTCACACTCTACCGTTATTGATTCTGCTAAACTACTTAAACTTTTAAACCTATGAATATATACTTAAAATGCTGTCACCACAATGCGAAAGCAAGTTGGTTAACAGGGCATAGTAAGGATATTCAATCGGTTAACAT
>JAUPKV010000605.1 GCA_030837265.1 Methanobacteriota archaeon | reverse complement strand
TCTGAGCCGTGAAAAACCCAGGTGCATATATGCTTTTATCTCCACAAAATCAGGCGAGGCTTTCGTGATCAATTCGGCATAAGCTTCCGGTTTGAACATATTTTCGCCTTTGACCAGGGTTGTCCGAATGACAGTCCTTGAGTTTTTCTGTTTCAGCACTGACAACGATTCATTGACCTTTTCCCAGAGTGAAGCTGATCTGGGTTGGCAAACCTTCAAATAGGTTTCAAGGTCAGGAGCGTCAAGGCTCATGTACAGCTGGGAAGGGAAAACCTTTGCAATCATCTCAGGAATTGTACCGTTTGTAACCAGAAAAGTTGTAAAGCCTTTGCGTTCGTATTCCTGGATAAGCTCTGGTAGGTAAGGATAAAATGTGGGTTCTCCGGAAAGGGAAATTGCAACATTATTCGGCTCATTGCTCTCTATCCAGCGCTCCTTTATTGCATTTGGGGAGCCGCCAAAACCAGTTATCAATTTGCGCTGACAGGCAATGCTTTCTTCAACGATTTTCTCAGGAGAATCCCATTCTTCAGGAAAAGTAACCGGAATTTCAGTAGGACGCCAACAAAAGAGGCAGCGCTGGTTGCATACCAGGGTAGGAGTCATTTGGAGGCAGCGGTGGGATTGCACTCCGTAAAATTTGGATTTATAGCAGAAACCCTGACCGTTCATAGCGTGCCTTAGCCAGAGACAGGTCTTTACGGCCGAATGGCGGCCTGCCAGGGCATATCCCTGTTTTTTAAGAAGAGTCTTAAAATCGGGGATATCAAAGGGAAAGGAGCCCTGCTTTATTTCTTTAGGAGACATTTTGCGCATATTAATTCTAGTAGTATATAAAAGGTAGGAAAACAATTTTAAAGCAATTTTTCAGTCGAAAGTCAGGATTTTATAAGTACAGTCCGCAAGGTCGACAATTGGAATCCTGGCAGGGACAGGTGTAAGATTCACACGCTTCTGGAATTCGGTCTGGCCCTGCCAGGTACCGGAATTGACAAGCAGGATGTTTTTATAACGCTGGATTCCCATAGTGTGGACGTGGCCTGTATGTATAATGTCAGGCAAGGGGTCAATTACGAAATAGTCCTTTTTCTCCGGGGATATGGAAACCCTGCTCCCATATGTTGGAGCAAGATGTCTGCGTTTTACCATTTCAAGGACGGCTCCGGCAGGTTCCTGATATGTAACTCCGGGAACGCTTGCCACAAGGTCATCTATCGACCTGCCGTGGTAAATCAGGATGCGCACACCATCCAGTTCAATAAATGCCGGATTCCCGACGAAAATAACATTTTGTGGAAAATCCGCCTGGATTCTTTCAGGTAGGGCGGGCTGGGGTTCGGCCTGGCGGACAGCATCGTGGTTTCCCGGACTTATAATCACACGAATATGCTCGGGAATTTCCCTGAAGTACTCTGCAGCCTTCTTATACTGATCATATACATCCAGAATATCCAGCTCCAATTCCTGGTCAGGATAGATCCCGATTCCATCAACAAGATCTCCGGCAACTACAAGATAACGGATACTTGCTGCCAATTCCCTCATAGCTTCGGAGTCGGATTTTCCCTTCAAAAAGTCGAGGAAATCCAGCCAGGAATCTTCGAGGAACTGAGAACTTCCAACGTGCACATCAGAGATCAGCACGACTTTACCATAAGTTCCGGTTTTGCGCGTAACGTTATTAGGTACATCGGGCTGGACTATTTTTGAGGCAATCATCAGGTTTCCGTCATTCGTTACCGAACCCGTCACTCCGATGACTTCATCCAGAAGGATCTTTGAAGCTAATTCAAAAAGCTCCTTATCGGCATTTCGGATCAGGACTGAAAAAGAGCCCGTCGGGTCTTCAAGAGTGAGGATTCTGTGACCATTTGTGGTGCTGCTGGTATCTGAAACCATACCGATAATCGAGATTTCCTCAGGACTTCGATCTCTTCCATAGCGAAAATTTCTCCGTTTTAGACTCTCCATTGGGCGCGCATTAACTCGACTCCTTATTATCTCCGAAAGCCTGCTGTATCGATCCCTGAAATACTGTACGAATTGCATATATTCCCCGATGCAGGTAGAGTGTCCTGATATATCGGTAACCACGGTTACCGGATTCGGGCCAGGGTAATTCTTATAACCTTCATCCCTGGAATTAGAAGATGAGCCATTTTCTGAATTAAAGAAGGATCTATCTGTCCTGGAAATCCTGTTTGAAGCAGCGGAATTCTCACGCCCGAAAAAAGAGAAAGCCGGTCTATTCCCAACCTGTGAAGCCAGCGGAGAAAAGACTGATTCAGGGACTGCCCTCGTTTTGGAAAGCGATTCAGAAGCAAGATAGGAGTCAGAGACCTCATCAGAGGAATCGTCATCTATCCGGATATCCGGAATAGAACGGATATCCGGAATTAATTCGGAAACTGAAACCGGTTCAGGAGTATTATCCTGTGTAGGAATAAAATTATGAACAGAATTTTTGCAGGTTTCCTGATTATCTTCAAGGATTAGCTTTAGGGTCTGGTAATGGGCTTCAAAACCCTCAAGATCAATATGTTCGGTTCCTATTACAATTACGGAGTCATCAACAGTTGAAAGGATATATTTTAGCAGGTTTTCGGGCGAGTTACTTGATTTTATAAGTTCCACAGCTTCAGGGCTTATCTGATACTCTCTCTCCATAATCGCCTTTATAATCTCGCCTTTATCCATTGTTTTTACCTGACCTTTCTTCTGACTCTTGTGAAAATATTCAATTCAGATTTCTAGAAGCTCTAGCAAAAGAGATGTTTAAAATATAAAAGTTAATAAGATACAAAATTAATGATCTCGGAACTTACAATCCTGGAGAAGACGCAACATTTATATTTATTAACTGCTGCCTATTAAGAGTACCTATTTACACAGTTAAGAATTTGTTTATTTCAGACAAATATGCTGAAAAAAAGTACTGAACTAATTTTTACATAAGCTAAAGAATAGAAAAAGCTAAACAAATAATATCAATCCCGTATATTTAATTTTATAAAAGATAGTCTGAGTTTAATGTTCAAGATAAAATTAAAATGAATGATTAAAGGCTAATTATGACCAAAGTTAATAGTAAAATGAATGCCCAGGAAGAGGAGAACACCTGGGTTTCCCTTGGAAAGGACCTGGTATCGGTTGCAGCCGTTCTGATAATTTTTATGGTGCTTTCCAAGCTGATATTCGGGCTCTGGACTCCAATGGTTGCGGTGGAATCAGGGAGTATGGAACCGCATATGCAGATAGGGGATATTATTTTTATGAAAAGTATAGATCGTGTGAATATTACCACGAACGAAGAAGGGGAAAAATCAGGTTATAAGATGTTTGAAAATTATGGGGACGTGATACTTTACCATCCTTATGGACAGGAACATGCAACTCCGATAATTCATAGGGCAATGTATAGGGTAGAAGCCGAAGAACCGATGTGGGAAGGAGGGCCACTTGCCCCGTATTCCGGTTACATCACC
Organism: Methanobacteriota archaeon; assembly: GCA_030837265.1. The sequence continues at coordinate 1,410 of JAUPKV010000605.1, read as the reverse complement.
AAAGGAGATAATGTTGTAACCAACAGCCATTATGATCAGGAAGGACAAATAAGCTATCTTATGCCGATAAAAGATGAATGGGTTATAGGGACAGCACAATACAGGATTCCTTACCTGGGATATGTAAGGCTAATATTTTCAAAAATTTTCTAATATAATTTTAAGTTTTTTTCAAATTCAGAAAAATGAAGCTCAATAAATTGAAGATTGGAAAGCTTGAAACTGCAGGAAATCTTCTTCTTGCGCCCATGGCGGATGTAACAAACCTGGCTTTCAGGCTGCTCTGCAGGCAGCATGGAGCTGACCTAACGTACACGGAAATGATCAGTGCAGATGCCCTGGTCAATGAAAACCGAAAATCCTTGCTTAAAGGATTGAGTTCTCCGGATGACCGCCCATTTGGGGTTCAGCTTTTTGGGAGTTCATCCGGGAAGCTGAGAGAAGCTGCTATCTTTATTGAAGAAGAGTGCAAGCCTGAAGTAATTGATGTCAATATGGGTTGCCCAGTAAGGCGTATAACAGGAACGGGTTGCGGCTCAGCTCTTTTAAACTCGCCTGAACTTGTGTACGAAATAATCTCGGACCTGAGTTCTACATTGAGAACTCCTGTTACTGCAAAGATCCGTATCCTGAAAAGGGACGAAAAAACACTTGAGCTTGCGCGCCTGATAGAAAAGGCAGGAGCTTCGGCTTTGACCGTTCACGGCAGAAATGCCGAGCAGATGTATTCAGGAAATTCGAACCTTGGGGTTATCAGGAATGTCAAAAAAGGAATTTCAATTCCGGTAATTGCAAACGGCGACATAAGGGACGAAGCATCTGCCGAAAATACCCTTGATTTCACAGAGTGTGACGGGCTCATGATAGGGCGTGCAGCGATGGGAAATCCTTTTATCTTTAGAAGGCTCAGGCATTACCTGAAAACCGGAGAAAAACTTGAGATGAACAGGCAGGTTCAACAATTGGAAGATTTTAAAACATATGTCACCCTGCTGGAGGAGTATGATCTCTCTTCATCTCTGGACCTGCGGACACACGCACACTGGTTTACAAAAGGGTTGCACGGCTCACGGCAGATCAGGGAAAAGATTAATAACCTAAAAGATGGAAAGGCAATTGTAGAATTGATTAAAAGCTCTCTTGAAGAAAAATCATAAAATATTTCGTTTTTTTGAAAGTATGTTTTGTTTACATATAATTTGGGTCAAAAGGGGAACATGAGACACGTTAACCTAAATTAAGTAAATATAAATACACCTAAATATAATAAGAAAATGGAAAAGTATATATACACATTTCTAGATTTTCACCGAAAGGCTAATAATAATCTACATTATTATCCATGAACTATCGGGTGCCAAAAGGTGAATATATAACCCTAAATATATCACTTAAAATATTCTTATAATC
>JAUPKV010000604.1 GCA_030837265.1 Methanobacteriota archaeon | reverse complement strand
ATGCACGAGGATATCCAGAAATATATGCAAAGGAAATATGTAGCCGAAACTCTGGAAAAACTGCTCTACGGTGAGCTTATGCTTGCGGTAGGGGAAACCGTAAGTATGGAACCGGATTGATCTGTCTACTTGAATTTTAAGACACGCTCTAAGAAAATCCTGCTCCTAATGTCCTGGCAGAAGAAAAAAGGGAAAAAGGAAATAAATATTAGGAGGGGGTTAAAGTTAACTCATTTTTCCTCATCATATAGGAAATATATAAATTTTTGAATTCAAGTAGAAATAAAGAAGTTGTAAAAGAAGCTTCCTTGCTCTGTTCTGTCGCCTCTCAGTCGAAGAGCCAAAAAAATATTATCAAAATGGAATCTACAACATCCCCTTGTGGAAATTTATCTTCCGTTCGCGTCCTTTAATGGTGCTAGTTATTGTTACGGCTCATTTTATAGTTACGGCTCATTTTATAGTTACGGCTCATTTTCCGGTTTGAAGGCGGGAATTTTTTGAACCATCAGTTTATCAATCCGTCGCCTGTTCATACTTACAACCTTGAAACACCAACCGTCATAAAAAAACGCTTCACCAACCTAAGCTAAGCGACCAAACTGAACCAGCGCGAAACCGGCGATGGTGTGAAAATCGCCATGTATTGATTTGTCTTTTATGCCAAGGTGATTAAACGTTTCGTAAGCTGGCATCATGCCATCAATCAGAAGTGAGCCGTCATCACGTTCGATAATGCCCGGCTCTTCGCCGTCGATATCCGGAAGATCACCTGCAATGGCTTCCAGCAGGTCAGTCTGTGTTACAATGCCTTCGAAGTTGCCATATTCATTGAAAATAACCGCAATCCTCACCGGTCTTTGCTTGAACTCTTCAAGTACATTGAATATTGTTCTTGACTCATTAACGAAGAGAGGCTCGCGGATGATCGCAATTGGATCAAGTGGCTGGCCGTCGAGAACCTGATCAAGGAGATCCTTCTTCAAAACCATTCCCAAAGGCCAATCGATACTGCCCCGGCCCACAAGAAGCTGCTCGTGTTGACAGTCTCGAATCGTTCGAAGCATTTCTTCACGCTCATCATCGGCATCAATCCAATCTACCTGATGTCGGGGTGTCATGATATCACCAATGTGGCGTGTGCCGATGTTGAGAACACGCTCCACAACCTCTTGCTGCGCCTCCTGCAGCACACCGGCTTCCTGGCATTCCTGAACGAGAAGCTTTAGTTCATCCGGCGAGTGAACCAACTCTTCCCCAGCCCCGGGTTGGAGTCCAAAAGTCCTTAAAACCAGGTTGCCGAGCCCGTTAAGGGTTAGAATGGCCGGACGGAAGAGGAATAAGAAAATTTCAAGCAGATTGACTACCCCAAGAGCCGTATTTTCGCTGCGCTGAAGCGCGAGGCTCTTTGGTGCAAGTTCGCCAAGCACGATATGCAGGGTAGTGATAATGACAAAGGAAATTGTGACTGCGATAGCATGTGACCCGGCAAAGGCAAGTGATTCCGGCAAAATGCTCAATAAAGGCTCAATCAAATGAGCCAAAGCGGGTTCACCGATCCAGCCGAGTGCCAAAGAGGAGATTGTAATGCCTAGTTGAGTTGCTGCCAGGTTGGCATCGAGAGTGTCGACAGCACGCTGAAGTGTCTTTGCATTCCTCCGTCCGGAGGCTGCAAGCTCGGTAACGCGACTTCGGCGAACGGCGACGAGCGAAAACTCGGCAGCAACGAAAAATCCGTTCGCAGCAACGAGAATAAATATGGCCAGGATTCCCAAAAGATCGAAGACACTACTATCAGTCATCGTCATCCCCTTAATAGAAAAATTATTTCCGGGACCTGCGCCTTGGTTAGTGATAGCACATTATCTTGATATGCACAATATAAACTACTTTCCGTGAATCTTTTCTCAAAAACATTACTTTTCAAAATTTTTCTCCATTAATATTATTTTTTCCCGCTTAATATTATCCACACTTGCAATTTCCTTAGTAATTTTATGTCCCTATTTAGTTAACACGGAAGTACTTCCCATGTCAATTTTAATTTATCTCTTAGCTTGATTCAGCTGCCGAATATATCATCAAGTGAGACCATCATATAAGCAAAAAGTAACTACTAATTTATATCTTAACATATTTATATTTAATTTATATTTATATTTATATTTAAATTACCTATCGAAACAACTTATAGATATAAATTTGTAATAAAATATTTTCTTTCGATTTACTGCTATTGTATTTAGTAACAGGTATAAATAATGTAGTCAACCATACAAAACTTGCCAGGAATTCATACTTGAGACTGTATGTAATAAGGTGTAACCAAACCTCGGTTTCAAGAATTTTTTCGATGTAAAAACTCGGTTACATTCTCTAAGATTCTGTAACTCAAAGAAACTTAAATGTACAAATTTATTGAGAACTATAATTAATTTTAAATCATAGATCTGCGTAATACATAAAAAATGTCTTATCTCTCTGAAATCATTATCATCCTTGTTCTTATCATAATTAACGGTATCTTTGCCATATCAGAGTTTGCCCTTATTTCGGCAAAGAAAACTCGTCTTAGGCAACGGGCGGAAGAAGGAGATGCACAGGCAGCAACTGCACTTAAACTTGCGAATGAACCAACCCCTTTCCTTTCGACTATACAAGTAGGAATTACTCTTGTAGGTATCTTAGCTGGTGCATTTGGTGGAGCTACAATAGCGAAGGAACTTGCCGCTTATTTTACAAAATTTCCTATTTTGGCACCATACAGCGAGGCGCTAGGTATCACTCTTGTAGTACTTTTAATCACTTACCTTACCTTAGTATTTGGAGAGCTTGTCCCAAAAAGACTTGCACTCAGTAACGCAGAATCTATTGCTTCTAATGTTGCAAAACCTATGTTCTTTCTTTCAATTCTAGCAAAACCATTGGTAATCGTCCTCAGTTACTCGACCGAAGCCGTGCTCAGGATCCTCAGAATCCAAAAAACGATTGAGCTTCCGGTAACAGAAGAAGAGATCAAGTTTATGCTTGAAGAGGGGACCGAAGCTGGAGTGCTTGAGAAGGCCGAGCTTAGCATGATAGAAAGCGTGTTTGAGATTGGTGACCGCCGAGTTGATTCTCTGATGACTCATAGAAGTGATATTATCGCGCTTGACCTGGATGATCCTACTCATAAGAACCTGCAGAAAATGATTGCAAGTGGTCGATCCAATTTTCCTGTATATGAGAGTGATCTGGATAATATGTTTGGCATAGTATCAGTAAAAAATGTCATGGCTAGAATGGTTAAAGACAATCTTATCAATATTAGAGACCTGGTCACAAAACCGCTTTTTGTACCTGAAGCTGTCACAGTTCTGAGACTGCTTGAACTATTTAAAGAATCTGGGGTTCATATTGCTCTGATTATAGACGAATATGGAAGCATTCAAGGAATCATTACTCTTCATGACATTCTTGAAGCAATTGTAGGCAATGTCCATTCTTTTGGCGAGCCTGTAGAAACGCCGATTGTGACTATGAAGGATGGGTCCTGGTTGATCGATGGAGACACGCCAATTGAAGAATTAAAGGAAGTCTTATCTGTAAGTTCTTTTCCCGGGGAAGAAGATGGATATTACCGGACTATTGCAGGACTGATCATGTTCATTTTGCAGCAGATACCAAAAACAGGAGATTCCATTCAATTAAAGGAACTCCGCTATGAGATAGTAGACATGGATGGCAATCGGATAGACAAAGTGAGGGTCACGCGAGTTCCCACAGTCCCCCAGAATTAAGCATCGGGCTTACCCAAAACTCAAAATTTGCTTCTTTCAATAATACAAGGAATTCTTTTACTTTCGTCTTTTATCACCTTCTTTGTTATCTTGATTTTAGTGATCTCGGACATAATTATCACTATAACGAGTGAAGTATTTAAAAATAAAGCAATCAATTCCAAAAATAGATAACAGTAAGACTTGAATAAAACATGGCACATAATTTTGTAGATTTTTTATTAGACTTCAAATTATCGTAGGTTAGAACCTTTGTTTTTCAACATCTTAGAAACTCCGGTATTACTTAGGTTATTTCGTTAAGACTCCTAAGTAGAAATAACGAAGCTGTTAAAGACAAATTCCGATGGTCTCTAAAAGTAAGGAGACACATTTTCATTTTTATGTCCTACCGCTGGTTCAATATCTTTGTAAATGCTCGGTCAAACTTGTTAATTTTGTTTTTCGATCTCATCATACTTGCCGCAGGTACCCAAGCACTCAATTTCTCTTTAAACACATTATGAAGTTAGATAAATGGAAACTTTTTCTGAGTGTCTCTAATATCACAAATAAAGAGGTTTTAATAAAACCTGTGTATTTATTACGTTTTTCGTCCCATTTTAGATAATAATTGAGTTAAAAGTGGATAAAATGCACAGATTTTACAATAAAACCTATGCACCTTAAATTCAAATTTACAGAACTTTTAGCACACTGCCAATAAATATAAAATAAGACCAGCTAACCCTCCGTTAGAGTGATAGGAAAATGAAAAAATGGCATTACATAACTTCTAGAATTGCATTCCTAAAATACTGAAAGCTAAGAGAGGTATTGTTTTCCCAATCCAGATGACGTCCTAGCTGGCGTGCAGTCTCAACCTTGCGCAGGCCACCTGCAAAATAACCAGCCCGCTTCATAAGACGCTCGAACGCTTCCCAAGTACCCCCTTCAATAGAATCCGGATTTCGGAAGGCTTCCTTTTGAGGAATATTCGCGCTAACTTTAGGATATAAACGCTTAACTGTACTCCAGTCACCAAAATACCAAGCTTCTAGTTCCTCGATGACTATTCGGTTTATCACTTGCCAATTGGAACTATTGTTTGATCGGATTCGAAGCCCTTCCCTGCAGACCATATTATTCAGCTTTTGTTTGAGTTCCCTACAATTATCATTATCTCGATCTACAGCTACAATTATACGCCAGTCTGCCGGGATCCATGAGGAGTAGCCTTTCAATCGACTTGGCAACTTAGTCACCAGATCTTCCTTGCACTGAAATGAATAAATAGCAAAGGTCACTTTGTCACCAAGCATCCGGGGAAGCAATTCCCTAAGAAATGCTTCCATAGAGGGTTCTTCTACTAGAATTTCCAGATGTTTTGCCCTCATGACTTGCCTCCTTTGCTTGAGGGACCTCCCTGATTCACCAGCGGATCTCCAAGGCCAAAATGTCCTTCCAGCCATAGATGCCCCAGAGAAGCACCAGCGGCCATGAATTCTGGAATACCATGTATATCTTTCGCACGGATTGTTTGTGTATATCCATTATCATCGCGGTAAAGTATACGGACTTCTTCGGGCTGCAGAGAGTTTACGAAAAAAGGTGAATGCGTTGTGATCAAGAGCTGTCCACGATCGCTAGCTGCACGGCATTCTTCAGCTAGTTCGGGTAACAGGCGCGGATGAAGAAAATTCTCAGGCTCTTCGATACCGATGAATGAAGGGGGTGCGGGGTCATAGAGCAGTACCAGATAAGCCAACATCTTGAGTGTTCCGTCGGAAGCAAAGCGAGCAAGCACGGGATTGTCAAAAGGAGCGTCTTTGATTTGCAACAGGAGGCGGCCGTCTGGCATGGGTTCAGGAATCACTTTTTCGACATGAGGGACACGATTCCGCAGAGTTTCGAAAATATGCTCCAATATAGATGGGTATTGCTCAGCCAAGTACTGTATTACATTGGCTAGATTGTCGCCGGTGCGTGAAAGTCTTTCCTGAGGTCCTGCCTCCGGCTGACCGCGTGCGTCATCCACTGAGAGATACGAGACATGCCAACCTGTGATGAAATCACGCAACGAAGCTACTCGGGGATGTGCAGCGAATTGGCCCAAAGCATTAACGGCAATGAGATCAGGAGACTTAAGTGGAACTTCAATCCTTTCATCTTGCTCATCCGGCTTTTCTCCACTGGTAGCGTGTCCTTGCCCTTCTCGATAATCAAGAAAGCGGAAAGGTTTGCCTTGTTTCCCACGCCTCCACTGAAGCCACTCCTCTACTACCACCGGTGAACCCTTTCGCTCGTCCACAGCTAAATGATAGGTAATTTTTGGAAAGCCAGGTTCTTGGTATTTGATCTCGATTACCACCGGTCCTTCACAGCCACGTGTTTTGAGTTCTTTTGCCCTGCCCCGTCGATCCCATGCACGACGCAGCCCAGATTCAAAGCATTCAGAAAGGAATACAAAAACATCGAACACTGTAGACTTGCCGCTGCCATTCGGGCCTAAAAGCACTGTCATAGGTGTCAGATTCTTGAACTCCACCTGCCGCAGTGCTCGGTAGTTTTCTACCTTAAGATATTCGATGCGTGCCGGTGTTTTTCGTTCTTTTGTGCTCATTATTTGTGACTCCGTTTTCCTGAATTCATATTATCAGGCTGCCTTAAATTATATTTAGTTACACAATTGGGTAATATTACATTTCGATATTTCTTTAAGAGGTCCAGCTAACATGGCACCGTCGCGAATTTGCTGTAAATTCTCAGCTTGATTTTTGCATACTGTATGGAATTATATTCTCTTGATATAGAATTTGTTATTCAATAACCTATTGAGGTTTATGATTTTACAGAAGAAGTAGCACATTGCCCAAAAGTTACATTTAACCTTGCCGAGTTTGATTTTTTAGTATTTTTCCGTTAAACTATAAAATAAAGAATCAATCTCAACTTCCTCGCTTTCTAAATATTTAAGCTCCATTTCATCTTCCTTATTATAATCATCTTCTGGTTCATAATTAATTTGATAATTTTCTATTCTTTGCTTAATTTCAATTTTCGCAGATATAAAGTTTGTACCAAAAAATCCAGAGAGAATATCAAAATCTTGTTTGATTTCCTCTAAGGTTCCAAGACCGGATCCAAAAAGTTCAAAATAATCTGAGTCAGGGTTATACATGAAAACTTCATCATCATCAGTTTCATCAATACCAGCATCAATAATTTTTGATAGTTTTTCGTCTAAATAAATCATTTCTTTTTCACTTAATTTTATTCCAATATTCTGAACGAAATCTATGATTAATATAAAATCATCAAGAAATCTTGGACTATTAGACATAATCATATTTTTCGAATATTGTAGAAGTTCATCTGGTTTAATTGAAAACAGTGATTTGTTTCCTTTTATAATTAGTAGCAATTTATATAACTCTTTGAGATCTGTTTTATTGTTATACATATTTTCAATTAATGATTCAATTCTTTTATTAGCATAATTGATATATTCTTCATTATGAATAGAAACTGTAATCTCCAATAACTTGCATAGTTTATACTCATAAGAGAAGGAAGGGCCAATGCTCATATCCTTTTCAATAAATTCACCTATTTTTTCTAAATATGTTAGTAGATCAATATATTTACCACATTTTTCCAAATTAATTCTATTTTTAAGGATTTCCCATATCTCAACTACTTGTAAAAAAGATACGGCTGTTTTGCATATTGAAGATAAAATATATTTATCACTTAACAGATAATTATGTATATAATCTCGAATTGAGGGATTGTGGAATTTGAAAACAGGCTCTAACATGTGTTGAAATTTACTTGAACTAATAAACGAATCGTCAAGTTCCTTTAAAGAACTCAGAAATAGCTCTCTTAGATTATAAAACTCCAAAGCCAAATAATTTTGATGGTATTTCAAGAAAGCTCCCCATATCATCTCATAAGTTGATGAATCTGTGGGAAAAGTACCTAAAATCGACAATAAAACACGTGAAGACTTACTAATGTGATATTCAAAAGCATGTTCCCAAATTTTGCTTGTATTATCTAAATTTCTCATGAATTCATTATAAAAATCTGTAGAATTAACATTAATTGGACTCATCATCCCTTCAATAATTCTTGGATTAAAGTTTTTATGTTCAATAATTTTTCTGTACTTTTTATCTTCAATAATTTCATCAATGTTTCTTCTGTTGATTTGTGAATGCCATATGTGATTGTATAAAATTTTAGCTTTATCTACAGATGTGATATTTTTGAGATCTATTGTATATTTATAAATATCAATAAATGCAATCTTTTCAGATTTTGTTTTCGCTTGGTTTAGAATATACTCCCGCGTTGAAAAAATAAATTTCTTGTTTTTTTGTTTGCTAATAGTTTCAATTAAAGCAAGGATTTGAGAATCCTCATTTTTTAAGAAATAGTGGTTTAAAAAAGTCTGACCCAAAAAATCATCATAATAAAAGATTTGCTTTTTTTCAGGCTTATACATTTTATAAGCTTCATTGATATTTCCTGTAATCATTATTGGTTGATAACCCTTTTCTACATATTTCATTACAAAAAACTTCATGATTGTGGATTTCCCGGATCCAGGAATCCCGCATATAACGCAAACATTTTCTCTCTTCAATACTTCATCAATCTCTCTGACTGTTTGGGTTATAACCATTTTTGGAATAAATTTTTGGAAATTCTCTATATCAATTTTGGTTTTTGAATAATATTCACTATTAACAACATTTTCCAAAATATTTCTAAAAATATTCTCTAAAACTACAGTACTGGTAAACCAAAGTTTATAATGATTCTTTGCAATATTTTCATATAATTCTAAAAGATTTAATACATCATTTTTTCCATATATATCAGAATCTGTTTTACAGTAAGGCTCAAATAAATTTTTTAATTTGCTTTTGTTATCTGGGGTTAAACCAACTGATGTTACTAGCATATATCTCTGAGGATTTAATTTTTTGACCTTACATACTTCTTTAAACTTTAAGTTTGAGTACAGTTGGCTAAATTGGCTGTGTTTATAATGTTTGCATTGAATTATAAAATTGCTATTATTTGAACATCTTAAATCAATTCCACTATCTTTGCCTTCTGTAAAAGATTCAATGAAAATACCAAACTTTTCTTGGAATAAATCTCTAGTTAGACTTTCAAACTCTTGGGGAGATAAACACTCTAAATCGTAGTTTGCCATGTATACACCCTAATAAAAAAAGTTAAAATTTATTATAAAATACATGTAAACAATACTATTTTTATTTTTTTTGT
>JAUPKV010000603.1 GCA_030837265.1 Methanobacteriota archaeon | reverse complement strand
TAGATATGACGTCTACCCCAGTTTTTGCGTAACCTTCGAGATTTGCCTGGGAAATCCCTCCCGACACCTCAACGATAACCGAATCCCTGAGCCCTTTTTCTTTGAGTATTTCGAGGGTTTCAATGATCGTTTCAGGCTGCATATTATCCAGCAAAACAATGTCAGCCCCGAGCTTTGCAGCAAGCACGGCATCCTCTGCAGATTCAACCTCAACTTCAATTTTGCGAGTGAAACTGGTTTTTCCGGCTGCCTCGATTGCAGCTTCAATGCTCATCAGTTTTATATGATTGTCTTTAATCATGACCGAGTCCGAAAGATTGAACCTGTGAGTATCTCCTCCGCCGGCGGCTACCGCCAGCTTTTCGAACTTCCTTATGCCAGGAGTGGTTTTTCGTGTGCAGGCTACCCTTGTAATTTCAGAATGTTTTCTTACAATAGCCACACAGGTACGGGTAAGGGTTGCAATCCCGCTCAGGTGACCAAGAAAGTTCAAGGTGAGCCTTTCAGCCCTTAGAATTGATACTGCTCCTCCTTTTAGCCTGAAAATAACATCTCCCGCTTTAAGACAGTCCCCGTCTTTCAGTGCGGTCTCAGCCTGAATTCCAAGATAAGAAAAAATTGAACCTGCTTCTTTAATTCCGGCAACAATACAGTCCTCTTTTGTAAAAATAACAGCTTCCGTAATCCTGTCTGGTACAATGGTACATGAAACGTCATCGTATCCCAGGTCCTCTTCAAGAAAGCTCTCAATCTCTTTGATAAGCATGATTTTACCTCTCTATTTTATGTTGTCTGAATTTATAATATGTACGTGTGGTTCTTGCAGAAGATTTAAAGAGGGGAAGAGAGTTAAGTATCCGGCTTTGGATTTTAAAGTTATTCATAAAAATACATGAAATGTAAAGTAAAATATGAAATACAAATTAAATATAAATAGAAAATGATTAAATTATGTTGATCACTGTCAGGAGTTCGAAACACTGAAAATAGGTATCATTGGCTGCGGATTTATTGGTGAACAAATTTCCAGGGCTATAGACAATGGAATTTTTAATGCGGAGCTGTTTGCCCTTTGCGATTCTTCGGAAAAAAAAGCTCTTGAACTTGCAGCTTCCCTGAAAAGGAGCAGACCTGTATGCATGAAAATTGATGAAATAATGCATAGTGTGGATCTCCTCATTGAGAGTGCCTCTCAAAGCGCTGTCAGGTTAATCGTACCAAGGGCCCTTGAAGCCGGGTGCGATGTGATGGTGCTTAGCGTAGGAGCTCTTGTAGACGAAGCTCTCAGGGAAAAAATCTTCAGGCTAGCAAAACAAAACAACTGTAATCTCTATTTCCCTTCAGGTGCCGTCGTTGGCATAGACGGGATAAATTCCGCATCAGCCGGAGAAATATTCTCAGTTACCCTGACTACCAGGAAGCCTCCCTCCGGACTTGCAGGAGCTCCTTATGTCACATGCAAAGGAATCGAACTGGAAAAAATAGATAAAGAAACCGTAATTTTTGAAGGCCCTGCCTCAGAGGCTGTCAAAGCCTTTCCCGCAAATGTAAACGTAGCAGCCACAATAAGCCTTGCCGGCATAGGTTTTGAACGGACGAAAGTGAGAATAATTGCCGACCCTGCTGCTTCCCGAAACATCCATGAAGTCACCGTCGAAGGCGAATTTGGCAAACTCTTCACAAAAGTAGAAAACTTCCCTTCGCCGGATAACCCAAAAACCAGTTACCTTGCCGCCCTCTCTGCAATATCCACCCTGAAAAAGATCCTGAATCCGGTTAAAATTGGAACCTGAGACACAGGAAGCTAGTATCTGGAACTTGCCCTAAGAGTTGCAGGTTGCACATTTCAGAAGTAATTTAAAGAGCTAAATCCATAGTTCTATCCACCCTTTTTTAGAACGAATCAATTTGCCTTTGCCCTATGCACCTTAATTGAGGCGCTCGTCCACCTCCTCATAAAAAGGATCTCTGCTAAATTCTAAGTTTTCTCCGTCATCTTTTTTGAAGCTTAATAAGCTCTTCTTCAGAGAGAATATACAATCTGGTATTTTGCAAATATAAAAGGACGGAGTTCTAATTTCAAACACTGCTATACAGAGGTATCTTATCTCAAAGCAGAAAATTCTATAACGTTTGCCTCAGAAATACCTGTGGCATTCTGGAATATCTATGCCGGATCAGAAGACAGGAAACATATCCATGAAAATGCACCCACGCTGTACCTATTGTCTGCTTTCAAGAGTACACTTCCAGTCGAGGCTTTCGACGGATGATGAAGAAATTATAAGCAGGACCATCAAAGAATGCCTTGGGGTTTTGAATATATACTATAGCCCTGAAGCGGTTTCTGCGTCAGTAGCCACTAAGGTCCATAGGAAATGTTATGAAGTTCTGGAAGACAATGACCCCTATGCAGTAACAAAGAAACTCATTAACCAGGCTGCAATAAAAGTCCTGCCTGTAGCTAAAGAAAAAATTTACGAGAATTCCCCTGATAACGGAGAAGTTTTCAGGAGGGCAGTACTGGCATCTGTGGTTGCTAATTATTTTGATTTCGGGATAATGGGCTTTGATGCCAGTGAGAGCAAATTTGAGGCCGAATTTTTAAAATATTTCGCGCATGGGCTTGATGTGGATGATACCTCCAAAATGCTCGGACTCCTGCAGGATGTGGTTTATATTGCCGACAATTGCGGAGAGATTCTTTTTGATATAATAGTTTTTGAGATTATCAAAAAACTGGGAGGAAAAATAACTCTTGTAGTTCGCGGCGGCCCGATTCTCACGGACGTAACTTTAGAAGAGGTAAAGGAATTTGAGATATATACGAAAGTTGACAAGGTAATGACTACAGGCTCTAACTCAGTAGGCATCCTGATGGAAGAGGCTCCGGCCGAATTAATCAAAGTGATGAAGGACTCGACTCTTATCATAAGCAAAGGCATGGCTAATTACGAAACCCTTTCGGAGCACAACTTCGGGCCGATTGCTTACATGCTGCTCACGAAATGTGAATGCGTAGCCGAGGACCTCGGACTAAAACCTGGCCTGATCGTGGCGAAGCTGATGAATTATCCTTGAAAACCAAAGAAAAGAGGTTTTCAGGCAATTCTCGCTGATCTGAGCCAAAAAGTGTTTTATTTATAAAAAAGAAAGATAACAAAAAATATAAATTATTGCATCGATTCAATGTTTATCATAAGTTAAGTGTTGAATTTAAATTGAGGAAGGTTTGGTATTTTCATGTCTATAAACCGCGTAAAGCGCGGAAGAAAGGGAGATATGTCATAAGTTAGTCTGCTTGAGCGAGCAGAGCGAGCGAAACAGACCTCGTGCTCCCGAAGCGAAACTCGGGTGGCAAAGAAACAAACGCTAAGAAAAAAACAAAACGATTTTTGGAGAATTAATCATGTGCGAACTTAATGTTATCATGCTTCGTGGAGACATCCGTGAAAGAGTTATGGATTCAGTGGCAAAGATCCTGGTTGAAGGAAACTCAATCCAGCTTACGGGAATTCTGGGAGATAGAATGACTGTCGAGGGCTCTATTAAAGAGGTTAATCTCTCCCGTGGAGAAGCCCTTATTCTTGCGGACTAATTCTCATTTTTACTTTAATTATCCAGATAGCGGTTCGAAAGTGTAGGAAGCTCCGAATCTCTCTTATATTTTCTTTAATCGATAAAATATGTTCTGGAAAAGCATTTATCTATTCTTATCAATAACCTCAATGTGATCCAAAATATCAAACACGGGAGTAGAGCCGAAACATTCAAAACCGTATCTACCAATGAGAGAATGGATCATATCGGGAAATCTGCAGCAGACTATTTAACTTATAGAAAAAATATAAATCTACCATCTACCTTAAATTCATGTCTAAACTTAGACTGACTACCTACTGCCCGAAGATTATGAATGCAAAAAACTGTATTCTTTTTGTTTGGGCTGATAATGTAGCTACAATTTAGTAACAATTTTGGATTATATCCTGAATTTAAAGAAAAGAATCATAAAGGACAGGATAACACATGGGTAAAGCAAAAATCGCAGTAAATGGTTACGGAACAATAGGAAAAAGAGTTGCAGATGCCATTAGGGCTCAGGACGATATGGAAGTTGTCGGAGTTTCCAAGACAAAGCCCAACTATGAGGCTGCAGTAGCCCACAAGCTGGGATATGATATATACGCCCCTGCTGAGAATCTGGGAGCTTTTGAGAAAGCAGGAATGCCGGCAGCCGGAACTATTGAAGAGATGCTCGAAAAGTCTGACCTGGTTGTTGACTGTACTCCCGGGGGAGTCGGGGAAAAAAATAAACCCTTATACGAGAAAATCGGGCTAAAGGCAATCTGGCAGGGAGGTGAAAGCCACCCGATAGCAGGGTTCTCTTTTAATGCGATCTGCAATTACGAACAAGCCGTGGGCCGCGACCTGATAAGGGTTGTCTCCTGTAACACCACAGGACTGTGCAGGGCTATTAAAACTATAGACAAAGCACTTGGAGTAAATAAGGTAAGGGCAAATATTGCAAGAAGAGCAGTCGATCCAAATGACATTAAAAAAGGACCGGTTGATGCAATAGTACTTGACCCGGTTAAACTTCCGTCTCATCATGGGCCTGACGTTAAAAGTGTACTCCCGCAAATAAACATAACTACATCAGCTTTAAAAGTTCCGACAACCGAGATGCACATACATACCGTGAATATGGAAGTCAACACTGACTGCACTGCAGAAGACATTAAGAAGATTTTCTCGTCTGAGTCAAGGATACGTTTCGTTGGGAACGGTATTACTGCTACATCCGAAATTATGGAAGTTGCCAGGGATCTCGGACACCGCAGAAGCGATGTGTGGGAAAACTGCATATGGCCAGAATCCATAGCTGTGAGTGATAGTAGGGAATTCACCTTCTTCCAGGCTATCCATCAGGAAGCTGTCACAATCCCTGAAAATATAGATGCAATCAGGGCTATGATGGAATTTGAAACCAATGTTGTAAAGTCAATTGAGAAAACAAACAAAGCCCTTGGGCTGTCCAATGATTGGATGATGTAAAAATAGACTGAGAATTAAAAAGGCTATGAACCAGATTCTCTGCGGAGATTCGGCTTTGAGGATTGCAGATACTCGTTTCGAGTGTCCGTGTCCTTTTTGAAATTCGGAAAATTATATTAGATTTTGAGATAACTGAACCAGATATGAACCCAATAGACTCAAACTTTTTGAAATTGTCTCGTGAAGCCTTTAGAGCGGCTTCTGATTCTATTTCTGACCTTACCGGCACCGATGCCGCAGGTACTATAGTCCGTATGGGAGCCGATGGGACACCAACTGCAAAAATAGATATTGCAGCAGAGGATGCTATCCTCGAAGTCCTCAAAGCTGATGGCAGATCTATGAGGATAATCAGTGAGGAAATGGGGGAGTGTATTCTGGGAAGTTCTCCAGAATTTTCTATTGTTATCGATCCACTTGATGGAACCTACAATGCGTCCGTAGGTATTCCCTTTTATAACCTTTCAATAGCTATTACCTCTCTTGACCTTTCACATGTAAGATTTGGTTATGTAAGTAACCTTGCACTGCACGAGGAATATTATTCAGAGGCTGGAAAAGGAGCCTACCTTAATGCGGAAAGGGTCAAAACTTCCCGGCAGTCGGAGCTAAGGGAACTCTGTGTCAGTGTATACGGTTACCGTCAACATGTGGAGAGAACCCGAAATATATACAAAAATGTCCGACGGGTTAGGCTGCTTGGGAGCGTTGCGCTCGAACTGTGCTACGTAGCATCAGGCAAGCTTGACGCTCTGGTGGACATCCGGGGAGCACTGCGTGTGACTGACGTAGCTGCAGGGCAGCTAATCCTCAAAGAGGCTGGTGGGCTTGTCACCGATAGGGAGGGAAACTCTTTAACACTTCCTGATAATGTTATATCAAGGGTTGAAATGGTTGCGTCCAATGGACATGTGCATGAAAAGCTCTTAAAATTACTATAAGGAGGATAAATTGGCGATAAAAAAGATAGGAATCTCTTCGCGCTGTGACAGGCCTGACGTTATCGAAATGGTCAGGACAATTCTTACTCATTTCAGCTCGAGAGTACAGATATTCGTCGCCACTCCAACGGCAGATGTACTCGGAATAGAAGGCACTCCGGTTGAAAGAATGCGAGAGAAAGGAGTGGAACTTATAATCAGTGTTGGAGGTGACGGGACTGTCCTCAGGAATATTGCCAAGATGAAAGACCCACTGCCAATACTCGGCATAAATATGGGAACTCTCGGTTTTCTCGTTGATGTTGAGCCCGAAGACGCTATTGAGACCATAGAGGAAGTCCTTTACGGATTCTCATACATGGAAAGGATGCGAGTAGATGTCTTCCTTAACGGAGAACTGATAGATACTGCTACCAATGAGATTGCGATAATGTCAGCAAAGCCTGCAAAAATTGTCCAATTTCAAGTACATGTTAGCGGCTGCCTCCTTGAGAATATGCGAGCTGATGGTGTGGTTTTTGCAACTCCCACAGGTTCGACTGCTTATGCGATGAGTGCAGGCGGCCCTATCGTTAATCCCAGAGTAAATGCAATAGTAGTTGTTCCTATTGCCCCTTTCAAACTCTCTTCACGGCCCTGGGTTATCCCCTCAGATAGTGAGATTACTATCGAACTTTCCGTGCCTAAAAAGGAAGCTGTCATTGCAATTGATGGGCAGAAATCCTACAGAATCAGGCCTGATGATATAGTCAAACTAAAGAAATCTAAATTTCCGGCACGCTTTGTGAAGATCTCAGATACCTGCTTTTACGAAAGAGTTCAGAAGAAGCTTGCCTGAGATATTAAAAAGTACATAAAAAAGGTAAGACAGCCCAAAATTTAGGCTGTTTTCATTGTTTTAACCCGTCTACGAAATCCCCCATCCTGTCGACTGCTTTTCTCAAGTCTTCCATCGATGCTGCATATGCACATCGAAGGAAACCTTCACCTGCGTCTCCGAAGACATCTCCGGGAATTGTAACAACCTTTTTTTCATCCAGCAGACGCTCTGCAAACTCGGAAGAAGAAAGTCCGGTACTCCCTATATAGGGAAAGGCATAGAAAGCACCTTTGGGATTGCAGCACTCAAGCCCGATGCTATTAAAGCCTCTGACGATAAAATGCCTGCGCCTGTCGTATTCCCTGACCATTCGCTCCATCTCCGTTTTGCCGTTGCGGAGGGCTTCGATAGCTCCTACCTGAGCAGTTATAGGAGCGCAGAGCATACAGTACTGGTGAATCATCATCATGGAATGTATTATCTCAGAGGGGCCCATTGCAAATCCCAATCTCAACCCGGTCATTGCATAAGCCTTGGAAAAGCCGTTCAGCATGACCGTTCGTTCTTTAATACCTTCCAGAGAAGATACCGGGACGTGACTGCCGTTATATGTCAGGCACTCATAAACCTCATCCGAGATTACAAAAAGATCATTCTCCACAACAAGGTCGGCAATATCCTCAAGTTCATCCTTAGTCATTACTGCTCCCGTAGGATTGTTAGGGAAGTTGAGAATTATTGCTTTGGTTTTATTTGTGATTGCAGGTTTGAGAGCTTCCGCAGTAAGGCTGAAGTCATCGTCCCTGTAAGTTGGAACAATAACAGGCTTGCCTCCGGCCAGGATAACTGAAGGGACATATGCTACATAAGAGGGCTGGACTACGATAACCTCATCTCCGGGATTTGTTACTGCACGGATTGCTATGTCCAGCGCTTCGCTTACGCCCGTTGTTATCAATATCTGAGATCCTGGATCATAGTCCAGGCCATAACGCCTATAATATGTCCTTGTAAGTTCATCCCTTAGTTCAGGAAGTCCATAGTTAGAGGTATATGAAGTCTGCCCCTTTTCCAGAGAATGAATGCACATTTCACGGATGTGCCAGGGAGTAATGAAGTCAGGTTCTCCTACCCCCAGGGAAATTACATCTTCAAGTCCGGATACAAGGTCAAAAAAACGACGTATTCCTGAAGGCGGGATATTCTTCACTGTTTCAGCAATAAATTTTGAAGGATCGCATGGAGGTCTCAAGAAAACACCCCTGTAAAATTTACATTAACGATAAACTGTAGAACTGTAGGGATCAGGCTGTTAAGCAGTATTTATTAAAACGATACTGGCAGCCTCTTGATCACCTCAGGTTCATGAAGAATTACCCCATCTTCTTTATAGGTTTTCAGCACAAAGTGAGTGGATGTACTCTTTACCTGGTCAAGGGTTGCAATTTTCTCTGCAACAAAAAAAGCCACATCCTTCATTGACTTTCCTCTTATAGTAAGGGATAAGTCATAGTCCCCTGATAAGAGTCTGACAGACCTGACTTCAGGAAACTTAAAAATCCGTTCTGCAATTGCCTGATACCCCAGGTTGCGTTCGAGAGTTACTTTCAGCTCTATTACAGCATACACATAATTCTCCCCAACCAGATCCCAATCAACGATTGTCTTGTAGTGCCGGATAACTCCTGTCTCTTCAAGTTTTGCGATTGTCTGGGAAACTTCTTGTGCAGACATATGGGTAAGGGCTGCAATTTCGTCCGGACTTGCTCGTGCGTCATTTTCAAGAATTTCCAGTATATGTCGAATTTGTTCGTCCATTATGATCACCGGCACCAAAGTAAAATTGGAGAAGAGTTCATGCCTCAGGATTAAGTCTTTTTCAGGTCAAATTTCTTTTATTCGATTAATACAGCGTTTACAACTCCGTCCTGCCCGGGCCGGCTTGTGATTTTTGCAGTTCCGGCCGCAGTTCTTATTACTGAGCCTTTAGTCAGAATGTTACGCCTGACATAGTGCTTATTTGCAGTGTTACCAATAACTGTCTCAATGGCAGCAGTGACAGTTTTTCCGTCTTTTGGGTTGGTTATGTTTGCAACGTTGCATTGGAGTAACCTGACCTTCCTGTTGCCTCCCATTGTGGAGATGTTTTTCCTCTTAACTTCGCTTATGCGGGTTTCCGCAGACTCGCGGCCCATCTCAAATTTACGCTTCCCGCGGGCAGCTATAACTTTCCCACCGGTCACTTTCCTTCTTGAATTACCTTGCCATCTCATTTTAAAACCTCAAGTTATGAAGTCGAAATTAGAATTTAGACTTATAAGTATATTTCTGATTGTGATATCTGTAGACCTTATTAGATAGGGTTATCTTTAAGGGCAAAATCATACTTAGCAGTAAATAAATGCTCTATTATATATAATGTTTTAACAGGAGTACTTATAGCATATTTGCTATGGACTAATCAATACAAATAGATTCGTATAAGAACTTTACGATCAGACTGAAGAAGAGTCTTAAAAACACGAAAAGCACCGGGGAAAAATAATGGTTACAGAGATTTCGTTAAACACAATATGCGGACATATTACAAAGGTTATTGCCACGAAAACCGGAAAGAGTACTCACATACACATTGACACGGATTGTGAAAAACTCAAAAAATGGGGAACAGATTTTGAGATGGAAACAAAAGACCTGATGGGGGGATTGGAAAGTGTACTTGCCCTAAAGACTGCCAAATCACCTCTTACACCTACATGTTTTGTGCCGACAACGATTTTGAACGCTTGCTGGCTTGAAAACGGCATGATATCAAAAAATCTTGCACGGAAAATGGGAAAAATGGAGATAATATTTGATAAATTGGAGTAAACCTGACTCCAGAATCTTATCATACTTCTCCACAGAAATTCGGAGCTTAGTTAGGAGTTATTTTTTCATTTCAACATTCTCTACATATCCTTCTCCTCTCGGAGTTAAGGTATAGTAGGTAATCCCATTTACGTCCTTTTTTTCAATGCAAAGTGTACTTTCGAGCATATTAAGATTGTAACTCGCCTGGGAATCCGTAAACTGGAATTCGGCTTTGATTTCTTCCAACGATTTCTCCTTCTCGGCGAGAGCTTTAACGATTTTTCTTCGGACAGGATTCTGAAGGGCATTAAGGACGGTCTTATGATCTTCTTTCATATCCTCTTTCATTTTGCCTTCCTGTTTCATCTTTGCAACCCATTCTTTTTTTCTTTTTGCGGCTTCCTCGGGAGTCATAATGATCATTAATATATCAACGGGATTATTTAAATAAATTTCCTGGGAATGTTAAAGGCAGCTAATGTGGAAAAATCAATAGATATTTAAATAGAAACACATATATATAAATAAGGACTCAACGCAGGATTTTGAGTATATATAATGTGTATGAAGTCACAGAAGTTCTTAGATCAGTCTCTGATGAGCAGGCAACGCCAGTATCGGATAGAATTTAAAACAGTCCATATAAATAGGGGGGTAAAAGTAATGCAAGCCAGTTATGTTGAAGTCAGGATCGTACTGAGAGATTTGAATTATCCATTAACAAAGCAGAATCTAATTCAGCAAGCTTTGAAACATGGTGCTAGCCGTTGTGTAATTGAAGACCTTAAAAGTATTCCGGACCAGGAATATATCAGTTCCATCAGCGTCTTTAAGGAATTTGAGGGCATTAAGCATAAATGGAACAAATAGCTACCATTGAGGATTTACTGTTATTTATCGTTTTGTGTTATTAGCCTTGAAGTTTCTTCTTTTAATTTTCATTCAATTGTGTAAGTCCGGTATTTTTAATTGTTCCACAAGCTAAACCGGGGTTACCGGTGTTATAATTAGTCAGATTAAATATAAGCATACTCTTAGGAATTGAAGAAATGAATGCATTTTAAATATAAGCATACTTTCAAGAATAAAACCAAACAAATTAAAATATAGGAAATTAACTTGTTAAACCTTTAATTTTCCAAAAAAACCTTTAGTAAAGCATTTATTATAGAGGCATCTAGAGAACAATAAATGGGATGTTTATTTCGGCTTTTACAGCTTTAAGTCACCCTGCAACTATTAAGTTTGAAGCTTGAGTATAGTCTTAGGGCACATCATGCAATAGTTCCACCAGGTGCAAAAAATCCGTTCTGTTAAAGTAAGTTTATATGTATGTCAGTTGTTTTTCAGGTAGTCTACCGGTAAATAGGCGGTAGACGTTGTATCAATATAACAAGGAGGTAGAATATGGATAGCAAACTGAGGTTACTTGTAATGTCCTTAGTCTGTATGATATTGTTTTCTGTGACGCCGGTGTTTGCAGCTACAGACTCTGACAACGCATCCGGTAACTCGACAAATGACAATTCGACAAATAACAACAGCACTAATGAAGGAAATATAATTACTTACTTAACCGTAGACTTCAATGCAAATGCAACTAGTGGTAAAGCCCCTCTTAATGTATTGTTTACAAGCAACTGTACTGGAAATCCGAACGGATTTAATTGGACATTCGGTGACGGGACTTATTCGACTCACAACCTGACAGCTATCCACACATATACACTGCCCGGGAAATACAATGTGTCGTTGACTATATCGAATTCCAC
>JAUPKV010000602.1 GCA_030837265.1 Methanobacteriota archaeon | reverse complement strand
GGTGGGTTAGCACGTGTGCAGAAGGTTGAGTTTAGTCATAGCACTACTTTTAGCAATAATCATTGTATGAACGCTTGCCAACTATTCTTGACAACTCTTGCTCCCGTCTGAGGGCATGCTACACTTTCCTAACGGAAAAATGGAAGATTAAGCAGTTATTATTTAGAGAAAAATTCAATATTGTGCTCTAGTGCTTTTAACAACGTATCCAATTCTGTGCTACTTAAGTTGCCCATTTTTTCTAGTATTTTACGCTTGATGATTATGTCAACCTCTTCAAGCACCCGATTGCCTTCCTTAGTTAAAAAAACGTCAATCTTTCGCCTGTCCCTAGTTGAGTCCTGTCTTTCCACCATTCCTAAAGCTACTAGCTTATCGATGGATTGCGTCATTTGGGCTTTAGATATATTCAAAATTTCACCAATTGCGTTCATATGCGTTTCCTTAGAACCTTCAAGCGCTTTCATAATCAATAAATTTTGAAACGTTATTTCGGCATTACAGTCTTTAATTGAGGAAACAACGATTTTTCTATCTATTTCTTGCTGTAGAACAAAGCACAAACGGAGTATCCGATCTGCCACTAACTCTGGTTTACTTAAAGTATGGCTCATTGTTTTCTCTACGGTTAATTCTGGATCTTAATACTTATATTTTTTTGTATAGTTTTATATATGGTATATGTTTATATACCAATTTAACTAAAGCAATTCAACCAATAAGCTACTAAGAGATAGACCTCAAATGCCAGAACCAAGATACAACAAAAACAAAATCGCCCTCACAATTCTTTGCATCGCAATATTCATAATAGCCGTATCAGACACTGTACTAAACTTGGCTTTGCCTGCCATATCTGGAAAGTTAGGCGCCACGGCTACCCAACTACTATGGATAGTTGATAGTTATGTGCTTATGGTTGCCGCTCTACAAATCGTGTTTGGTTTAATTGGCGACCGTTATGGTAGAAAACGCATGCTACAAACAGGATTACTCATATTTGGAGCAGGCTCGTTAGGCGCAGCTGTTGTAACCTCAGCTGATCTTCTGATTGTTTTTCGAGTAGTCACTGGATTAGGCGCAGCAATAATGATGCCCTCCACCCTCTCAATCATAACCGACCTATTTAGAGAACCAAACGAGCGCACGAAAGCCATCGCCGTTTGGGCAAGTATGTTCAGCATAGGCGCAGGCGTAGGCCCCATAATTGGAGGTGCCCTACTTACCCAATTTGAGTGGTCATCAATTTTCTACCTTAACATACCAATAGTCCTAGTCGGCCTAATCGGCAGTCACTTCTTTCTACCTGAATCCTGTGACAGAAATAGTCCTAAACCAAATATATTAAATAGCATCCTTTTTACTGCTGCGTTGGTAACACTTGTTTTTGCCATTATTAATGCTGGCGAGTACGGTTGGCTATGTACTAACGTTATAGCAACATTTGTTATTACTGCCATAATCCTATCGGCTTATCTTTTGTGTGAACGCAGAACTTCAAATCACCTATTACCAACATATTTCTTCAAGAGCAAGTCATTTACAGGAGCAATTATTGCTTTAACGCTAAGCACCTTTACCTTGATGGGGTCTCTGTACTTTTTAAGCCAATATTTCCAATCTGTACAGGGGTATTCTGCGCTCGAAACAGGGCTATGCATGTTACCTTTGAGTGTTTTTAGCCTAATTTTCAATATGCTCTCTGTTCGGGTTGAAGCCAAAATTGGCACTAAACTTACTGTAACATTCGGCCTTGTAACACTTGGATGTGGATTACTCTTCTTTGCCATTACCGCTGGAATCAGCACAGCTTACTTGATTACATTAGTTGCTTTTTTATTGCAGGCTATTGGTATGGGTTTAATTGTGAGCCCTGCTACTTCGACTTTAATGAATTCTATCCCGGCACGCAGAGCGGGTATCGGTTCAGCAATGAACGATACTTCTCGCCAAATTGGCGCAGCTTTAGGCGTGGCAGTTTTAGGCTCCATCGTAAACTCAACTTATCTGGGCAAAATTAACGCTTCGACAGTAATAAGTGCCTTACCCACACAGTTAAGTGAGCTAATTCAAAAAAGTCTCCAGAGCGCTCTGATTGCGGTTGTTCAACTTCCAGAAAGTACAGCTCAGGTAATAAGTGGTCTTTCAAAACAGGCTTTCGTAGATGGCATTTTCATTGCAGTCATTGCAGGTTCTTTAATTATTTTCTTAGCAGCTATAATTATGGCAATTATATTGCCAAATAAGACAAAAAGGTCAAGCGAGCCATGAGAAAAAAATCGTTTGGAAAGTGAGGGGTTTAAGAATTTTCTATAGCTGTTTACCTATTTGCTCTATTAGCAGTTGTATGCAGAAACTATAGAGGGGGTCCTTTGAGGGCTTCGTTTTTGGTTAGGTAGGGAGGGGGAGGTCACTCTGAGGTAGGTAGGTACCTGTCTTTGACTCTTTTTATAGGGGCAGGGAGATAGCTGTAGAGTAAAAAGAAGTTAAAATTGTGGTTTAGAGACCTTTTATTAGGAACTCTGAAGCCCTCATCTGCGCAGCCCAGTTGCAGTATTGGGCGTATCCTGGCGACTTGGCGCAGGACTTTGGTTTTTTTCTCTTGCTTTATGCATTTTACCGGCGATGTGTGGCGGGCGGCTGGGCACTTGTCCGATCGGAAGCCGATTTTAGCGCCTGACTGGGTGTAGATTACGCCGTTTTTGATCCAGCCGAGGTGGCATCCGTTGAAGCCGTAGAGTTTGTCGTCTTGGATGTAGGCGGCTGCTTTGCCACTCCAGAGGTAAATGGTTTCTTTGTCGGTGGCGATGTAGGCGGTTGGCTGGCCAGTTTTGTCGTAGAGGGTAGTTTCCATCCTTGATCTTCCCGATTGACTACGCTCTATGAAGTTACTGCATTTAGCTTTTTAGCATAGAAAAAGCCGAAACAGTGAATATTTGAGCAGAGAAATGCAATAGGTTTATCGATTGCTATTAGATCAAATAATTGACAAACATTAGCACCTGAAATAGACAAACGCTTAAAACTACATCGAATCGCATACATACAGGCGATCAAGTGGGCATCTACGTGGATGAATCAGGTGACTTAGGCTTTGAACCCACATCCACTAAATTCTTTGTAGTAGCTTTTGCTTCATGTGACCCGTTCGCCTTAGGTAAAGACATGAGTCACCTTCTGAAAAGATTCCACAAACGGAACAAATACTCCTATGTTCATAACGAGCTCAAGTTCTCCAAAATGTCAAGCTACTGTAGAACATGCGTGTTAGAAAAAATAGCGGAGAGCGACGCGTATCTTGGAGTAATCGTTGTTCAGAAGAACAAAATATTACAACGATTGCGAAACAACCCAGAAGTACTATACAATTATCTGGTAGTTCAAAACGTTGTTTCTGCATTATTTCCATCAATTGTTTCCTCCCAACAGTTTCACCTGGTAATGGATAAAAGCAAGTCTAAGAGGAAAATTGAAGACTTCAACAGTTACGTAAGGAGTAAAATAGGCTTCATCTC
>JAUPKV010000056.1 GCA_030837265.1 Methanobacteriota archaeon | reverse complement strand
GCGCTTGCTGGAGATCACAGGTCCTTTGCCATCGAGTGGCCGACCGAGAGGGTCGATTATGCGCCCGAGCAGTCCTTCGCCTACGACTACGTCCATAACCCAGCCAGTGCGTTCAACTTCGCCCCCCGCATGCAGAAGTGAATATTCCCCCAGTAGAACGACACCGATTTCGTTTTCATCCACATTAAACGCAATCCCATACACATCACCTGGAAACTTTATCAGCTCCTCGTAACCCACACTGGGAAGGCCGGAAACATTGGCGATGTCTGTGGAAACTGTCATGATAGTACCAATCTCCCGCGGAGTGAGCGTCGGAGATAATGATTCACGCATCTGGCTTATTTCATTAAATGCATTGTCAAAAACATCCTTCAGACTTTTAGATTCCATGTTCATTGACTCTTTGTATTTGGGCTTCAGTCAGTATTGACTATTTTAGTCTCAGATCCCTGCTCAATTTCAAATTTGTTAGATTTTGACTCAGGCCTGATTTTGGCCTCAGATTCGGTTTTCGACTCAGTTTCATCAGGTTTAATCTCAGGTTCAGTTTGGGATTCATCTTTAGGCTGCTCTTTTAAGAGTTCATCGATGCTTCTTTCCAGAGATTCTAGATAACCTGCGATGCTCCATGACACTTTTTGTCCATTTGCAGTTAACTCAATACCACCAACCAGATCCGCTGTCTCGAACCTAGCTTGAATCTCGATACCAATAGTTTCTTTAATCGTCTTTTTTACCAGGTCACGCTGAGCCTGTGGAAGATAGAATGCCGTGCGAACAAGCACAGGGCTTGAAGATTTACCAAGCGCAGAAGCCAGCTTCTCTTTCTCTTCATCTTTCAGTTCGTGCAGCCTTTGAGCAAACACATTAACCGTGAGCTCTTCCAGACTTATTCCAGCCAGATCTTTCAGCACTTTTCGTGCAATGGAAAAGACTTCCTGTTGAGCCCGAAGGCTGATTGCCTGATGTAAGTTCTGTTTGTCATTCCTCAATGCTTCCTGCTGTTTTGATCTCAAATCGGAGGCTTCCTTTCGTGCTTCTTCCAGAAGCCGCTGACGTTCGGCTTTCACTTCATCCTTTGTCTTGCTCAAGAGCGTAGCACGTTGCTGGTCGAACTCCTCGTTCTTACGCTTGAACTCTTCTTTCTCTTTTTGTGCTTCTGCCTCTTTAGCATCGGCATCTGCAAGTTCATCTGCGACTTTCTTCTCACGTGCGTCTATGGCTTTTAGAATCGGTTTGTAAAGGAAGCGCTTCAGCAACCACACAAGTATGAGGAAGTTAAGCAGCTGCGCAAAGACTGTGAACCAATCAATCAGCATAGGCTATTTTCCTCTGCAGCTCAGGCAATTGCTTTATTCCAGAAAGGATTGGCGAAGATCAGAATCATCGAGACCACGAAACAATAGATAGAAAGGGACTCGATCATAGCCAGGCCTACGAAAAGGGTCCGGGTAATGGTCGCAGAAGCATCGGGTTGCTGTGCCAGTGAACTCAAAGCTGTCGCAACAGCCCGTCCTTCACCAATTGCGGGCCCGATAACCCCGATGCCTATCGTGATTCCAGAGGTGGCAATTGATGCCACCGCGATTATAGTCGTATTAGTATCCAGAGTCATAGTGTCTCCTTCTGTTGTTAGGGTTATTTTTTCAATTTTTATTCTCCAGTTTTACGTCTGGACCTGCTAGTTCGTGTGGCGGCAGTAATGTAAACTGTAGCCAGAATACTGAAGATGTAGGCTTGCACCATGCCAATGAGCAGGCCGAGAGCTGTCATAATAATAGGAAAAAAGAATGGAGTTATTGTCAGCAGTATGGCGACAATCATAGACCCGCTCATAATGTTGCCGAACAGACGGATTGCCAGAGCAAGCGTGCGGGAAAGTTCGCTGATAATATTAAACGGCAGCATGAGAATCGTCGGCTCCGTGTACGATTTGAGGTAGCTGCCAAGCCCCTGCTCCTCTATACCAAAAATTGGCACAGCTACAAACACGCATAGTGCAAGCGCAGCCGTGGTTGAAAGAGAACCTGTAGGCGGCTCATAGCCCGGAATGATGATACAGAGATTAGCTAAGGCAATGAACAAAAAGAGTGTGCCCAGAAAGCCCAGATACTTCCGCGGCTGCTCTAAGCCAACATCTTTGATCTGTTTCAAAATACTCATGACAATGATTTCCAGAATATTCTGCCAGCGTGAACGTTTTAGATCCGTTGAAAGTTTGTCTGTAATGATTTTTGAACCGATTACCATTACAAACATCAGCCCCCATGTGTACACGATCGTAGCATTGAGATTGATAAAACCGTGCTGCCAGAAAATCAGCTCATCAGGACTAAGATGCATTACCTGCCTCCTTCGTCAGTTTATTAGGTTCTTCTTCAGGTATCCTGGTGAGCCTGGTCACTATACGGCGCATAATGAAAAATCCCAGTAAGCACATCAGCAGCCTTTCCCAATGTCCTCCAGAAGCAAAGTAAAATCCAGCAATAGCAATTCCAGTCCGCAACAGCATGCTGCCGAGGAACCAGAACGCAGGTCGTCTGGATGAAAGTCCCTTCTGAACCGTCCACCAGAGACCGCCGAAGAAAAAGGCTCCGAGAAAAAAGCCAGCTACCAGCGCCGATATCAGATTCAAAATTTCATTCATTGTTATCCTCCTGCTCCTCCTGCATTTCCTTATGCTCCCTGGCTACCCAGTGCCATGCATTCAAACAGCCGACAAACAGGCCGATAATCAGCATCGTGAGAGTCCATGAAAAACTTGCGGGATAGTTTTTGTCCAGCCATAGGCCAAGTGCCGCACCGATCAGTGTCGGAATTGCGACCGACCAGCCGATAAGTCCCATCATGCCTAAACCAAGCCAGACAGTCCGATTCACATTACGTTGCGCTTTGAGTTTACGTTCAGCTTTTGTCCCAACCCGAAGAGCTAGGGGCGGCTCATCCTTCGAGGGTTTCTCTGTCGATCTGTCAGCCATTCTGAAACTCCGCTAAACGACGCACAAGCCCTATTTCCAATTTTGCCATCACTGAACGCATTTTTTGCTCGTTCTCATCCAGGGTCAGAAACTCTCTTTTCACCGCTTCCCGTAACTGGCTAAGGTCCGTTCCTGTAATGGCGCTGCGAACTGACACAAGCACATCCGGACCTGCCTTGATCAGTACTCCTTCATCGACAGCCACATAAACCTCGCCTTCTGCTTTGGTTTCATAAATTAGAATCCCGGGTTCCAGAGCCGCTACACAATCGAGTCGGTGTGGTAAGAGTCCGAAAGAACCCTCGCGGGTCTCTGCGACTATGCGTAATACGTCTTTCTTTTCAGCAAAGATCTGGAACGGCAAAAGAATCTTAAGGTTCATGCGTGGCGAATTCATTTTTGCTCCCCACCTGATTTTTTGGCTATTGCTTCGTCAATTGTTCCGATCATGTAAAGATCGCTTTCCGGATAGTCCTTGAATTCGTCATGAAGGATATGCTCACAACCATCGAGCGCGTCTGAAAGAGCGACGAATCTGCCTTTAAAACCGGTGAACTGCTCAGTTGTGAAAAATGGCTGAGTGAGGAAACGCTCCAGACGGCGAGCACGGGCGACCACGTTGCGATCCTCCTGCGATAGCTGTTCCAGGCCAAGCATAGAGATGATATCTTTGAGTTCTGCATATTGTGCGAGCGTCTGCCGGATTTCCTGGGCCAGGTGATAATGCCTTTCGCCAATAATGCCAGTTGTGGACATTTTTGAATTTGACTGCAAGGGGTCAATAGCCGGATAAAGCCCCTCACTTGCCCTTTTGCGTGAGAGAACAATCGACGCCGAAAGGTGTGAAAACGTATGCACAGCCGCAGGGTCCGTAAAATCATCAGCCGGTACATATACCGCCTGAATTGACATGATGGCTCCGGCATCGGTACTGGATATACGCTCTTCCAGCTCCGATAACTCGGTGCCCATTGTCGGTTGATAGCCAAGGCGCGACGGCATCTGCCCCATCAAGCCGGATACTTCCGAGCCAGCCTGGATGAACCGAAAAATGTTATCGATAAGCAGCAGCACATCGCGGTGTTCATCGTCCCGGAAATACTCTGCCATTGTAAGCGCTACATGACCCACTCGAAAACGGGCACCAGGGGGCTCGTTCATCTGGCCGAACACCATGACCGTATTCGGGAGCACACCTGCTTCTTTCATGTCACGGTAAAGCTCTTCCCCTTCACGACTGCGTTCTCCGATTCCGCAAAATATGCTTACCCCCTGATGCTGCTTGACCATGTTGTGAATCATTTCGGTCAGCAAGACTGTCTTACCCACACCTGCTCCTCCGAACAACCCGGCTTTGCCCCCTCGCTCAAGTGGTGCAAGCACATCAATAATCTTGATGCCGGTTTCAAAGATCTCAGATCTGGTGGATCTGTGTGATAATGGAGGCGGAGCTCGATGGATAGTACGCCATTCGAGATCTTCCGGCTGAGGCTTTCGGTCAATAGCATTTCCGAACACGTTGAACATTCTCGAAAGGATTCCCCTGCCAACAGGAGCCTTTAATGGCTCCCCTGTATCTTCTACAGTCATGCCACGTGCGAGCCCTTCAGTAGGGGTCAGTGCAATTCCACGAATATGACGTGCGTCCAGCTGGGTTAAAGTCTCAATGGCAATTTTTCCGTCCCTTCCTGTGCGTAGCAATGAGTATATGGGAGGCAAATATTTTTCAAACCTTACATCGACAATGCTGCCGCGTACCGATGCAACTATACCGGAGTTCAAGGAGTTATTTTTGTTTTCCATGTGACCTTTAACAGCTCCCCTCAAGCTTTAAGTCCTTTAATTTATGGAAATGCCCATTTTATTATAGGGATGTAACCCTTGAAACTGAGCAGATATGATGAGAATTTACATTTAGTTTAATGCCACAAAAACTGTAACAAGCAGGAAATGCTGAAGAGAAAATGGAAGGTATTGCTTCGAAGTAAAACCTCTGGCAAAGGAATTACTTTGCTTAGAAGGAGTTACTACGTTTACTGCTACCTCAAAGGAATTACTATACTTATTACTTATACCTGTAATATTTATGCTAAAGAACTAATTAATGCTTTGTTTCCCTTCCCCTTTAAGAAATAATCATTAAATTATATTAATTTGACTTTACTGTTTTACATATTAAATTGCATTCTTTTGGTCTCACAACTCTTTCATTTTATAAGGCAGCAAAGTCTAACGTTTATCCTTAGGCTTTTAGAAAAAACGACGTGGAGTTGTTCGGATAAAAAAATAGAAGACTAAAAGCGGCAAGTTAGAAAATTTCTTCTCCAATCACTATATGCAGTTCTGTTCAAACTATAATTGATTATTCAGAGAATAAGCTTGAGAATATAATTTGATGATAAAACTTGAAAACAGAATTTGAGAACAGAACTGTGAGAAGAACGTGATATATCTCAGATAACTTCAAGCTTCCCAGATCTCAGATCTTTTTCACCATTGAGATATGCTCTATGTTAGCTTCAAGAAAAGTATCTCCATAAGCCATAAATCCAAACTTTTCGTAAAAACTTACTGCATGAGTTTGTGCGTGAACGTGGACGTCCGCTGCTTCTGTTTCGGCAGCCCTTTCCAGAAGTTTTTCCACAACAAGTTTTCCTACCTGTTTTCCTCTGAACTCTTTCAGGACTGAAATCCTTCCAATAAGCCAGCTTTCTCCAGCTTTAAAAAGCCTTCCTGTAGCTACCGGCCTGCCAGCTGCGTATACGACTATGTGATAAGACTCCAGATCCTCTTCGTCAACCTCCTCTTCTTCTGGCACATTTTGTTCTTTTATGAAAACCTCTCTTCGAATGCAGAAGGCATCTTCCAGATCTTTGTCCTTTTTTGCATTTATCCATTTTATTTCGAAAGGAAACTCAGGCTCTTTTTTCATCTCAAGACCTCTTTTTACCCGTATTCTTCACAATTTAACTTTAAGATTGTAATGTACTGAGAATAAAAATGAAAGAGCTTAGAAAAAATAGTACTTGCAGGGCTTGCTTCAGGAAATGAAAAGTAAAAGAAAAATTAACTACGGGCCCGCCGCGATTCGAACACGAGTCAATGGGTGTCTTCGTAAATGATTTTACTTCGAAGCCCATTAGGATATCCTGGCTACCCCACGAGCCCGCGGTGCCGCAGTATTGATAGTAACTATC
>JAUPKV010000601.1 GCA_030837265.1 Methanobacteriota archaeon | reverse complement strand
AACCCGGGCTCTGAAATTACCAGTCGAAAATTCATTTGAAACCCTAATCGCTTCATTCACAGGACCAATGACTGCATCCAGAGTATCATTAAATCCATTTATGATCTTTCTGAAGTCACCTTCATGCTTGGAAGCATCAGCACGGATATCCAACTTTCCTGCAACACCTGCTTCTGAAAGCATGACTGCATCTGATACAAGGTTGTTTACAGCAACTATACAGGTATTGAGATTGTTCTTGATCTCATTGAAGTCACCGTTGTAATTGTCAGTGATTGGTTTTGGAATGTCACCACGGCTGATACGTTCAACATATTCAGCTGCAACATTCAAAGGTCCAATAACGGCATCGAGAGTGTCATTTACACCCGCTACAACCTTTCTGAAGTCGCCCTCGTGCTTGGTTGCATCTGCACGGGTATCCAACTTACCCTCCACCGATGCCCTTGAAAGCAGTTCGACATCCTCAATAAGTAGTTTGATATTTTCCATTGCTCTTATGAAACCTGGTCGAAGGCGATCATGTTCACTCCGTTGCTTAGTTTTCTTCAATTCGGCAAGCTGGGAGATATCTCCGACAGCAATGTCGTTTATCAGATCGGTGACAAGTAATAGGCGGTTCAAAATATCATTGGTTGACTTCCCCATGGAAGCAAAAATCCCTACATACTCGCCTTCCACACGTTTCGTGTGATCATTAACTGCCATGAGTTGCAGCACTTTGTTGCACTCGACAATGCCCTGCAGTCCATCGATGCAGTTGTTCAGGTTATTCTTGATCTCATTGAAATCACCGTTGTAATTGTCAGTGATCTTTTGTGGGACATCTCCTCTAGAGATACGTTCAACATACTCGGCAGCTACATTCAATGGGCCAATTACCGCATCAAGAGTATCGTTTATTCCCTCCACGACCTTCTTAAACTCACCAGGATGTCTAGATGCATCTGCCCTGATGTCCAGCTTTCCTTCTACTCCTGCCTTTGCGAGCATCTCGGTATCCTCAATAAGAAGTTTAACGTTCCCCATTGCCCGGATGATGGCTGGCAAAAGTTGATCCTGCTCGCTTCGCTTACCGATTTTCTTTAACGACTCAAGCTGAGAACTATCCCCTACAGAGATGTTGTTGAGCTGGTTGGTTACGTTCAGCACTCTAGCACGGACTAAATTTGTTGCCTCGGCCATGTTAGCATAAATACCTACATACTTGCCTTCTACACCTTTTGTATTATCGTTCACGGCCATGCGGTGCAGTATATTGTTGCACTCTGCAAGTCCCTGGAGGCCATCTATGCACGAGTTGATGTTATTCTTAATCTCGTTAAAGTTGCCATCATAATTATCAGTGATAGTTTCCGGGATGTCACCATGACTTAAACTTTTGACAAAAGACTGGAGCATCTCAAGTTGGATTTTTTGTTCCGTAAAATCCAGAAATACTCCGGTAATTTCAGACGGCTCCCCTTTGTCATCACAAACTACGTTAGCTTGTTCTTGAACAAAAACTGTTTTCCCATCGGATTTCTTTATTCTGTACTCAATTTGATAGGAAATTTTATTTTTCTTTGCATTTTTTACAGCCGCTTCTATTACTTTAATATCCTCTGGAAAAACAATATCAAACCAGGAAATTTTCTTATTATTAAAATCCTCACTTGAATAGCCCGTTAGTTTCTCTACATTTTTACTTATGAAATCCATACCCCAGGACAATTTTCTCGATGTTCTGAATATAGTTACTGGAACATTGTTACTTAACCAGTTTATATTGTCTGTCTCGAGTTGAGAATTGTCTGGAAATTTTTCAATAGAGGAGTTATGTTTTCGATTACCTGAATCACTGTTTTTTACTGCCATATGTGATGTTTCCCCCAAATCAGTTCATACAATACTGTATAAATTATTTATTATAGTATAGTTAAACATATATTTAACATTATAGAACATTAAGGAATAAGTTAACTTTTGAGATTCTAAGGTTTCAATTAATTTATTCAAAATAGCTCATGAGTATCAATTTAAAAAAAAGATAATTTCACGCCTTCTTCCCAGATTTTACCAGACTTACAATTATTCCACAATTATGACTGTTTTCCGTATATGGGAGATTGTTTTTTGGATGTCCAACCGACTTCTTTCAGTATATCTATCTGTTATGTTAGAGACTTTGGTAATAAAAAGAATATACTGTCTTAAAGTTGTGGTGTTTGAAATTAAAGAACATCTAAATCTATAGATTTAGTACCCTTCAGGTATGAAAACAAAAACTCAAACGATGAAAACACCCTTGGCAAAGATACACTCCAAAGCAATTCAATCTGGCTCAAATTTGTTTGCCAAGGTTTTTATATTTAAACTTAAGTTAGCTCCTACGATATAATTTAAATGATTACCAATTGACATTCAAATGATGCCAGAGCAAAAAATCTCAAGCCTGCAAGAACTTTATGGAATAGGTGAACGAGTAGCCGATAGGCTGATTGAGCATTTTGGGAGTGAAGGTGCGGCTTTAAAGGCTATTTGTGAGGGTGATATAGCTTCTATTTCTGAGGTTAATGGAGTTAGCCATAGTTTTGCCCTTGCCATTTCCAGGGATGCACGATCCAGAGTCGATGGGTGTTCAATTTCCGATTTTCTCAAGACAAAGGAAGCCCTGGACCTTTATTCCCGCCTGATGGAGCTAATAAAAAGTTTCGTTCATACAACTCATGCAAAGGACAAACTGGATCTCTTCTATCCGGTTCCGGCTTCTCGTTTGGATCTCGTAGAGCAAAGGCAGGCTTTTGTGAGAGAATATCTGGAACTGGCTGCTGCCTTTTCCGAGAACTCCGAATTTATGCAAATGCTTTCCAGAGTTCGAAAACTCAAGCCAGTACCGGGAAACTTTAGGATTAAAGATAGGATAATTCTGTGCGGAAATCAAAAAGTTCTGGAAGCTGCCAGGGAAAAGTTCCAGTCGTACTTACCTGTACAGGCTGTTGAGGATCTTTCTGAATTTGTGGACCTTGCAAAGGGTTATTCCAATGTAACTGTTTTTGATGATACTTACCTGAGTTTTGATCTTCCGGAAGATGTTGAACCTGAGTATTTTCAGGATCTTTCAAAAGCTGAGTTATGGCAGGTCTTGCCCGAAAAAGAACTTGCTTTTTTTGCACGGAACCTGGATTGTGTCCGAGCCTGCCTGGGTATAGTTTGTGCTTTGCGCTTAGAGGATTTCAAGCTCTTTGAAGAGCTTTCCGGAGAGAGACTTGGTGAACTTGATATGGCTCTTTCAAAGCTTGGAGAAGATGGGAAACCTGTTGAAGGTCTTGATCCGGAACTCGACCGGCTTGAGAAGGCCCTGCAAAACCTTGATCCTGCACTCACCTTAGCCCTGAATGAAGCTAACCAGAGGATGAACCGGACTCTTGAATCAAGTTCGCTTACTTTAAGTGGACAGGAACTCATTAAGCTTATAAGCGGGGGAATGGAAATAAAAGACCTGCTTGCGAAGGAACTTAACCGAATTTACAAAAGTGAGATTGAAGCCGTAAAAGAAGAACTTGTTGAAAAGCTCAGTTTTCAAAAGCAGGAAAAATTGATGCTTGATTCCCTTTTTGCTGATGAGATATCCTATCCTTTGAATGCAGACAGGTCCAAATTGCAACTTTTAAGGCAAAAATTGACCCGAGAGCTTGAAAAAGTGAGACTTTCCAGAAAAAGGGAGCTTGCAAGAACCTTTTCAACTTTTCGAGAGCCTGTGGAAAAACTTGTAAGAGAAATTATGGATTTTGATCTTGGTTTTTCAATAGCCTGTTTTTCGGCAACATTTAAACTCGGATTGCCTAAACTTATTCAGGAACCCGGAATAGGATTTATTGACGGAGAAAATCTCTTTTTGAGAGCTCTTCATGGAAAAATAGATCCGGTTAGTTATTCTGTTGGTAAAACCGACTTTTCTCCTGCCGGTCTGGAAAATAGGGTTGTACTTTTAAGCGGTGTAAATTCCGGAGGTAAGACTTCCCTGCTTGAGCTTCTTGCCCAGTGCGTGATCCTTGGTTATATGGGATTTCCCACGCCGGCAAAAGAACTTGAGCTCGGGCCTGTTGAAGAGTTCTACTATTTTGGGAAATCTAAAGGAACTCTTGATGCAGGAGCCTTTGAGACTACGCTCAAACAATTCTCCGTACTCTCGGAAGCATCCGGAAAGCTGGTACTGGCAGATGAACTTGAGTCAATAACCGAACCGGGAGCTTCGGCCCGAATTATTGCAGGAATCCTCGAGTACCTATCCAGAAACGAACAAAGTATTGGTATTTTTGTTTCCCACCTTTCCGAACTAATACTTGAGAATACCGAAACAGAGATCAGAGTAGATGGGATTGAAGCGGAAGGTCTGGATCATAACCTGGAACTTATAGTTAACCGAAATCCGGTTTACAATCGTGTAGCACGGAGTACTCCCGAATTGATTGTGGAAAGGCTGTTAAGAAAGACTGAAGGAAAAGAACGAGAATTTTATGTCCATTTGAAGAATAAATTTAAAACAGGAAACCCATCTTAAAACTTTACCATCAAAATTAGCCGCAAATACTACACATTAAATATAAAATTGTGCTTCAGTAAAATAACCTCAACTTAGGAATGCTTCCAAGTTAAAGTGTCAACAACTGACCATAAGAAAAAAGTTACTTCCTACAATAAAGTTGAAAAAAAGCTATTGTAGATGAAAAGATCCCAAAGGGATTCATTTTCATCCAAGATTCATTTCCTGCATTTTTTATAGTTTTTCCAATGTTAGATACCTTTTTTCGTAATTAACATATTGTAACGCTTTAAGATGTTATAGATACCGAGAAGGTACTAACAGGGGCTTTCAAAGAGTTTCCAACGCTAATATAATTTAATTTTGTTATCGAATTACTGCCGGCAACATTGCTTACTGACAGGGTAACTGCGTATTGTCCTGTTTTGGCGTAAAGATGCGTCGGATTCTGCTCAGTCGAATTAGTTCCATCTCCGAAATACCATTTCCAGGAGTTGGGCGAACCTGTGCTACTGTCAGTGAAACTTACATTTAATGGCAATTTTCCATATGTGGGGGATGCTGAAAAAGCAGCAACCGGAGGTTCCAGAGAGTTCACTACGTTTATATAACCAGTATAAGTTGCCGCATTGATACCAGCTGTATTGTTTACTGTTACAGAAACGGCATACTGGCCAGCTTTAATGTAAGTATGCGCTGGATTTTGCTCGGTCGAGTTTGTTACATCTCCAAAATTCCACTTCCAGTATGTTGCATTTTCAGACAGATCAGTAAACTGGACTGTGAGAGGAGCATCACCCTCGGTGACGCTGCTGGTGAAATTTGCAGCAGGAAGTAATGCTACAGCTGGAGGAGAACATATAAACTGGCCGAAGGCATAAGGATTGTTTCCTACAGACACAGTTGCTGT
>JAUPKV010000600.1 GCA_030837265.1 Methanobacteriota archaeon | reverse complement strand
GTCAGTGATGGACTGGGCTGAAGCCTCAAGCAGGCACATTTCAGTACAGGGGCCTGCACAGGGGTAATACTGGTTACCTGAGAGAATGTCGGTAAATTCAGAAATTGTTGCACATGCCCAACCTGCAATCGTTAGTGTTTCCCTGGTGTTGGTCGAACCCCAGCGGATGTGTACAGGGCCATCAAGGTGCCAGCTTGCATTGCACATGAGCACACCATTGATGTGCGTTGCGACGTTGACAATCGTAGTTTCTATAATGCCTCCGGCATACCCTCCGAAGATAGGCATCTGTTCGTCCATTATGATATCACTGTTTGCACAGTAGTGCGCAATAACCGAAATTGCATCAAGATCGATCTTGAGTTCGCAGAGTTGAGAGACCTCGTGGCTGTCCGTGCAGGCCATTCCGCCATTACAATCAGCGGAGATGTTGCCCTGAGCGGACAGAGAGGTCTCGGGTCCCTAGACAGCCATGCCAGGCCTACCAGCCATGGCGCATGCGTTTTTAATCAACCTGGTTTCCGTCTTTGCTGCAAGCACTTCGTAGGGGCTTTTTGGAATAGGAGCCTTCCCACGCACTGTGGTCATCACACCGTTTACGATGGTGTCGACTTCTTTTTCAAGGGCGTAGCTCATGTGAAGAGGGAGGAATACATCTTCAGAAATCGGAGAACCGGTAGGACCACCCTGGATGATGGGCTTTTTCTTATCGGCAACGCCTCTCTTCCTGACATTTACTGCTTCCCTGCCTGTTCCGAGCACGAATTCCTTCTGTACATTGTTGATTGCGTTCCAGATTTCATCTTCAGTGTACTTTACGATCCTGTGGGTGTCGGTACAATAGATACCACACTCAAGCAGCATCTCGAATCCTGCCCGAAAGAGTTTTTCCATCATGTCCTTGTCAGTAGGGACAAACTCTCCTTTGAAGTCAAGTCCATACTTCTGCTTGAGCTCCATTGCTTTCATCGGGATCTTCATAAGGTCCCAGTCGTCCAGAGAACACTTTTCTCCAGTTAGTGCTCTATCGTAGAAGTCATAACAATCAAATGATTTCCTAAATGTCATTTTTTTGCCTCTGAATTATTTCATAAGTTCAAGTGCTACTTTTGCAGCTTCGGCAGCGTTCTCTGCGGTTGCATCTGCTCCGATTTCTTCAATCCACTTACCTGATACCGGAGCTCCTCCGAACATGCACTTTACACTGTCTCTGAGGTTTTCTTCCTTGAGCCTGTCCATGAGGGTTTTCTGACCAAGCATTGAGGTGGTCATGAGAGCAGAACCAACTAAGAGAACTTTTTCTCCTTTGTGTTTTGCAGCTTCCTCTACGACTGTTTCATTGAGAACGTCAACTCCAAGGTCTATAATCTGGAATCCGTTTGCTCCGATCATTGTTGTAACAAGCCTGTGCCCGATATCGTGTATGTCTCCTTCTGCGACAAAAGTAATTGCAAGGCCGGTCTCTTCTCCTTTTACCTGGTTTTTCGCAAGCTCGGGAGTAAGAACTTCCATTGCTTTGCTCATTGCTTTTCCGGACATCATTATCTGGGGCAGGAAAAACTCGGCGGCTTCGAACTTGTCACCAACAATCTTCATTCCAACGGAAAGACCCTTACTAATTACATCAAGGGGCGGGATGCCTGCATCTAAAGCCTCCCTGGTCAACTGTGCAATACCTGATATGTTCTGAGTTACGATCGCATCACGTAACTTATCAAATATTTCCTGGTTTGCCATTTTTTACATCACCATTTTATGCTGAATTAAAAATTTGTATTTGCTGTCCAACTTGCAACCTATGTCTCAAATTTCCAGCTGTACACCTGCCATAACTATCAAAAATTGTTCTGGATATTCAGATACAATTCCTGAATAAAAATGGGAGTTATCCTATATAAATGAGTTGATATGGGTTTATCATAAAGTATAAATATCAGTAAATTTGCTTTCACAAAATTTAGTTAATATAACAGATTCAATAGCGCTTGTCATCTCAAATATTGGGTCCATTCTTAAAAGAGAAAAATATAAATACTAGATTTGTTTCGGAGGCCATAAAACCATGTTTCTGGAAAGTAATTAAGAAGAGGAAAAGCAAAAAGAGATCAATTAAAGGTTATCTTCCTAATTAGTAAAAAATGAAGTCGGCTGAAGGCCGACATTTTAAGCTTCTAGCGATTTTTAATTTAGCAAAATCTTCAGCAAAGCTTCAATATTTCGTCAGCCAAGCTTCAGTATTTCGTCAGCAAAGCTTCAGTATTTGTAGTTAATTGCGCACCTGATCATTGCCTGAAGGTTGGCAGTCGGAGTCATACTAACGATTCCACAGCCAGGGGAGAGCAGCCCGACACCTGCTTCAAGTGCTTTAGCTGAAGCCGCAGCAATATCATCAGGAGTCCCGTTCCAGAGTACGGCTACAGGGTCAAGGTTTCCAATAATTAGTGCATTTTCTACGTTGCCCCTTGCTGTTTTTATATCCACCCTCTGGTCTACGCTGATTCCGTTTACCCCGGTTTTATCCATAATCCCAAGGCCATTGGTCGTGTTTCCGCAGATGTGAAGCACCGTAGCAACATCAAGTTCTTTCATTGCATCGGCAATCTTCTTCTGATAAGGAAGGGCAAACTTTTCGTAAAACTCTCCGCCAATCAGCTCATAACTTGCCGTCGGGTCAATAATGGCTATGGTGTCTGCTCCGTTCTTAACCATTGCTTTAGCGTATTCAACATTGAAATCCGAGCACAAGTCCAGAAGCGCAGGAACAAGATCCTCACCTGTGAATATGTTTCCAAACCAGGCATCTCCGTTAATATGCTGGGCAAGCGAGAAGGGGCCTATCATGGAACCTATTATTGGGAGTTCTTTTCCGTATTTCTCTGAAAGGATTTTAACAGCTTTAAGGATTAAGCCAATCCTGCCTTCTTCCAGGTTGAAATCTTTTATTTTTTCAATATCTTCAAGAGTCTTTACGCTGTGCTTGATTACCGAAGGCTGCTGTTTCAGGTCCCCTGCCTTTATTTTGCAGCCAAACAGTTCTGCCTCAGCCGTAATATCAAAAGGTACTCTCACAGCCTCAAAGCCTACTACCGTGTGAGCCGCTTCCGCAAGGGTTGCCATTTTTTCGGCGTCGTCATGGGCCTCAGGCCAGTAAGCGCCACAAGCTTCCATCTGTTCAACAGTTGCAGTCTGCGTAAAACATACGGCGGGCATCCTGTCCACTGGCTGTTTTCTTAACGCACGGTATAATCTTTCTTTTGGTGTGAGTTCGGTCATCTATAAACCTGCTGTCATTTTTTGTTTATCCTCCTAACTAGTAGGCAATCATATTTTAAAAAATTCAATTATAAATAGTTATGTATTATTGTTCCTCTAATAAAGTTTATTACGTGAAAAAAGCTATTGGTGGGGTGTGTTAAAAAAATGAGAGTGATTTATACAAGTAAAGTTGTTTTATCTTAGCAACTGAGGAAATATAAATGTATATAAAAGTTTAAAATATAATAAGATTATGTAATTCTAAGTGATTGAATTAAGATATCAATCCTATATAATATCCGCATATCTTACTGTCTATCACTTTATAGGAACTCTTAATTTGAGTTTCAAACATTTCATGTAGATTAGATTAGAGTTGAGGCAGTCCATGGTGCCGGACGCCTCTGAATAGTTTATACTATGGAGAATCTGAAATGTACGGAGTAGCACTTGATTTAGGTACCAGCGGTTTTAGAGCTCAACTTATAGATCTTGAAACGAAAGAAACCTTAAAAACAGTCATAACCATGGGCCATCCTCTGCCGGGAGGAAATGTTATGGACCATCTGGACTTTGCTATTACGACAGGGGAGAATGTGGCTCATGCAGTTATTACCGAGACTATCTTAAGGATGTTTCTGGAGTTTAACATCGACCTTTCCAAAATTGAAAGGCTTGCAGTCTGCGGAAACCCTATCCAGCTATCTCTTTTCCAGAATATCGAAATTCGGGACCTCGCATACGCCGGCGAAAACAAACAAAAAGTACTCGGGGTCCAGAATGTAAAAAGAGACGCCCGCATCTTTTCTGCCTCAGAAATTTTTGGCAGTAATCTGCCAAACTGCGAAATCATCGTCCCCCCTGCAATTAAGCATGAAATCGGAGCAGATGCTCTTGCCATGATGCTTGAGACTGATTTCCTTTCCCGGACGGATCCTTCCATAATTACTGACTATGGCACAAACGCCGAAATGGCCCTGAAAGTGGGAGATCGAATTATTACCGCCAGTGCCGCAGCCGGACCTGCAATCGAAGGACA
This sequence comes from Methanobacteriota archaeon, assembly GCA_030837265.1. The sequence goes on along the minus strand of JAUPKV010000600.1, from coordinate 81 downwards.
GGGCATAAGCTCCGGAATGCTTGCAAGCCCGGGCGCAATCTGCGATGTAAAACCTGAAGGGCAGTACTGGAAAATCTTCGT
>JAUPKV010000599.1 GCA_030837265.1 Methanobacteriota archaeon | reverse complement strand
TTACTTGAACGGATTGGACAATGTGTACTTACAGCTCCCACAACTGCCGTTTTCAACGGGCTTCCTGAGGCTGAAAAACAATTTAACACTGGTGCTAAATTAAAATTTTTCGGAGATGGGATGGAATCCGCAACCGAAATTGCAGGTCGCAAAATACATAAAATTCCTATTATGGGAGGGGATTACCTGAATGAAGAAAACATCGGAGCTGTATCTGGAATTGCAGGTGGCAACTTTTTTATTTATGGTGACTCCCAGATGAGTGCCCTGACGGCAGCCGAAGTTGCTGTTGATGCAATTTCAGAACTTGAAGGCACAATTACTCCTTTCCCTGGAGGAGTTGTATCAAGTGGGTCCAAGTCAGGAGCAAACAAATACAAATTTCTGAAGGCCACTGCTAACGAACGATTTTGCCCCTCAATAAAAGATAAGGTTGAAAACACTGAAATTCCAGCCGATGTCAACGCCGTATATGAAATCGTTATTAATGGACTTGATGAAGAAAGAATTAAGGTTGCAATGAAAGCAGGAATTAAAGCCGCTGTAACAGTTCCTGGAATCAAGAAAATTTCAGCAGGGAATTATGGCGGAAAACTTGGAAAATATAAATTCAAACTGCATGATTTATTCTGAGCTCGAAATTTTTCCCCAGTTTCTTTTTTACAATTTACATTTTTTAAGATTTTAATCTTTATTATTCTCTGCTAAGCTTAATTGACTTTCCTAAGCTTAATTGACTTTCAAATTCCAATCCCAAGAGTTTTAAAACCAGCCATAAAAATAACTCTTGGGTCAATGCTTATAATCCGACTCACAACATAAACAGCAAGTAGAACCCCTGCCATGCTTCCGAGATTTGCGAAGCTGGCAACAAGAAGTACGCGCATAAATTTATTTTTGAACATCTCTTTTAAGGTTTCGACTCCTAATAGGGCTTTTACATCATCCATAGTAGGATTTTGCTGTTTTGCCTCCACCAAACCAGCAAACCAACCAGCAGCGATCAATGGGTGTAGAGTGGTTAACCAGGCAACTAAAAAGGCAGTCAGAGCGGAATAAGGATGACCACCTGCTAGCAAAGTACCGGCTGCACTGAGAACTCCGGTTATAATAAACCAGCAAGCAAAAGCTATAAAAAGAGTTTTCAGCGGAACTCCGGAAAGAAGCATTAACAAAAAAAATGCAATTATAAAAGCGACAAAAATAAAGCCAAATATTTTTCCAAAACTAAATCGCTTCTTTGGAATTTCCATGAGTGTATTCAGAGGAGGAATACTCCCTGGATTTTTCAAATATTTTATTATTCCAGGTTTGTGTCCGGCTCCTATAACTACAACTATAGTTTTATTTCCACTTGTGGCGACCCTAAGTATGCTTCCTGCAAGATATGCATCTCGCTCATCGATCAGAACTTCAGCTGCCGTTGGAGCAAAATCTCTTAGCTCACTTACGAGGGCAGTTACAACATCCTGTTCTGTGATTTTATCGATGTCGATGTCAGCTCCTTTCCCAATTCCTATAACACTGCCTATAAGAGAGCCAATCATCCTTACTTTTTCTGTGAATTTCATTTTTCCCCAGAAACGCTGAAGAGTTACCTGGATATCCCTGTCAATTAAGGCTACGTTCGCCCCTATAGCCTCAGCCTCCTTGATTGCAGAAAGCATTTCAGCGCCCGGTTTTACGCCCATGTCTTCCCCAATCTTCCTCTGCATATAGGCAAGAAGCCATTGAATAAGAAAATAATACATCCTCCCATCTGAAAGAATGTCTTTTATTGGAATCTGGCTTTCCTGAACCTTTCCAGTTATAGAATCATAACGTGCCCTACATAGCTCAACAGCAACGATGTCAGGTTTCAAACTCCCGATAGCAGCTTTAACCTCTGAGACACTCTTTTCCGAAACATGAGCTGTTCCTATGAGCACAATTTTTGAAGGATGAGACTCCGACTTGCCTCCATCTGAAGATTGAGCAAAAAAAGGAATTGAGATCTCTGAAGCTGAATCGGGAAGTGATACCGCAACAAGATCAGAGCTTGTATCTAATTTTGTTTCATTTTCCCCGGGTTTTTCTACTGATGAAGGAGTAGAGATTTCATTCCCCCTTAACATATTATCAGAAGAATTAGAAGGTTTTGACTTTTCTACAGAAATAGAATTTTCTGCAGACTCGGTCATGAGTTTATCCATAGAATATAACGACTCCTGAGATGAGCTATAAAAATTATAGTTAGGATTTTTGTTTTGAGAATTAGTAATTTCAGGTTTGTCCATTATCAATCTCTCTGTTGCGACGAATATTAGAACTGTAGATAATAAATTATATTCTAAATATTGTGCCTATGCCTCTATGATTAATTTCTTTAAATAAATAATTACGTCCTTTACATAAATGAATAAGTGCTTCATATAAAATAACCAAAACATAGAAGAGTTTAACTGCAAGCAATATCGACTTGTAATAATTATCTGCTAATAATTATCTACCAGAATTTATATTTTACTGCCCTTAAAGCTCTCGTCCTAACTTCTGTCTTGTTTCGTTTTACTTTTAGTATACTCATTTTATTTTAACTGCAGATTTACTTTGCAAACAATCTTTCAGGTACTAGATCAATCTTTATGTGTTGATACTGATTTGACAATATCTGACATCATATCCTTATTATCTCATCTGAATTTATTCAGACCTGAGTCTCAAAATCCTTACAAGATCTGTTCTGGAAAGGATTCCAACAAGCGATCCATTATCGACAACCATAACTCTACCAATGTTTTTAGATGAAATAAGTTTAAGAGCATCACTGGCTCGTGCAGTAGAAGGTACGGATATGATATTTTTTGTCATAATATCCGAAACCCGAGCTACATAACGATCTTGATAAGGAACGCGCTCTATATCGGTTAGGGTTACAACTCCTTTAAGGTGATCTCCATCCATTACAGGATAGCCCATGTGCTTTTTATGAAAAATAAATTGTACCAGATCATCTACGCTCATAGAAGGACTTACGGGGACCACGTCTTTTGTCATAATGTCTTTAACTAAAATGTTCTCGAGAGCAACCTCAGCCTGAGTCGATTTTTCCTCTTCCGATGCACCTACGTAAATGAAGAGAGCAATTAAAGGGAACCAGAGATTTCCAACAATGATTCCAAAAATCGCCAGGAGAATTGCAAAAAACTTACCTACGGAAGCTGCACTCTGAGTAGCTTTTACATAAGACATTCTCATGGCATAAAAAGAACGAAGAACTCTGCCGCCATCCATTGGAAAAGCAGGAAGTAAGTTAAAAATTCCAAGCACTAAATTCATGGATCCTAGAATCCAGAGGATAAGATAAGCTGGATTTTGAAGAAATGTAGGATTAAAGGAGATAAGATATTTGTAAATTAGAAGACAAACAGTACCTATTATGAGGCTCGTTAAGGGTCCGGCAAAAGCCATCTTTGCTTCCTGTCCAGGTTTTCTGGGCATTTCTTCCATGGCCGATACTCCTCCAAAAAGAAAGAGAGTGATACCCTCAATCTTGACCCCGTAACTCTTTGCAAGATATGAGTGTGCAAGTTCATGTAATAGAATTGATACAAAAAGTAATATAGCAGCTAAAGCTGAAAATGCATACCTGGTTAAAGGAGGTTCAACTCCAGCAAAACCAAATGGCTGTGGATTTATTGCAAACACATAAGCAAACATAGGTAGAACTAAAAGAAAAGTTATATGCAATTTGATAGGTATGCCCATTACTCTTCCTATTCCCAATGATGATTTCATTGAATGCCCCCATTATTTTTTCCTATAAGGAAATATGGTAACTGTTATATTTAGCTTAAAAGGATTGCAATTTATTATATTTCTATTAAGTTATGAATTGCCAGGTTATTAACCTTAACCTGAAACTTAATAATAATATATTTCAGTAATTATATAAAATAATTAAGATTTAAGGCAGCTTTTGATTCCTTATTTATAGTTACCACGTTATTCAAATATTATTTATTTCTCATTCCATTTATTTCTCTTCCTTCTTATCCACATTTAATTGAATAATTATTAAAAAATATGATGATTCTCTGGATATTCAACATAAAATTTGGAAATAAAAAGTTAAGTGAATATTTCATAGATCATGAATAATAAATTGATAATCGAGAAAGTGCAAGAATTATTTAGTTAACAAATAGAGAACATAAGAGATCTGTGATAATATACCTTTTTTAGGATTGAATCTCTTCTGAAATATACAATTTGTAAATTACTATAGTTAAAGTAACACACTTAGGGTTCATCTTAAAGTTAAAGACACTTCTTTTTAGTAATATTATAGAGTTCTTTTAAGTAATATTATAAGCTTCACTTTAGAGTTCGTCTGTAATCTTTTTTAAATCCTGAAGGAATTCTTCAATATCTTGAGCTGTGTTGTGAGGCATAAGAACTAATCGGAGAGATCTTGGGTTACGGGTAATAGAGACATTCCAGCCAAATTTTCTTAAGAGTTGTTCTCGAACAAAATCGGGATTCGGAGTTTTAAGAGCAACAACGTTCATTACAGGTTCGAGAAGGGTTTCAAAACCCAGTTTTCGAGCTTCTTCCACCAATTTGGATGTAAGTCCCATACAATACTGTACATTCTTTTTATAACCTTCACGACCTAGATATTTCATGATAGCACATGTAGCTGCAGCTGCTGCTCCACTTCGAGTGCCGGTAAGAGTAAATTGGGATTTTGTTGTGAGATATGGAGTACTTACTTTAAGAGAATCCAGAAAAGAGGGAGATCTAAACAGAAGAGCACCTGAAGGAATTGTTGAAAGACCCATTTTATGTGGATCAATTGCAATGGAAGTAACTCCAGGGATCTCAAAATCAAAAGGATATGATTTTTCCAGGAAAGGAATAACGAAACCTCCGAAGGCTGCGTCGACATGAAGGAAAATTTCATGTTCAAGAGCTAATTGTGAAAGATCTTCAACAGGATCTATCTGGCCAAATTCGGTATTTCCAGCTATAGCTACAAGTCCTATAGTGTTCTTGTCTATGAGGTTTTCTACACAAGAAATATCTACTTTAAACTGTGAGTCCAGATAGGCTCTTCGAACCTCAATTCCCATCATGTCAGCAACTTTATCAAACGAAAAGTGAGCAGACTCGGGAATAATTATATTTGGAGTTTCCCAATAATTTTTCTTTTCACAACATGCAAGATTTTTCATGCATCTTACGGCTTGAATATTGGATTCTGTACCTCCTGTTGTAAGGTAACCGGAGACAGAGTTTTCACAGGATTCTTCGGAAGGAAACTCGACAGAAACTGCATGAAGAAGATCTCCCAACATTCTTATTGCTTCAATCTCAAGACTATGAGCGCCCGAAAATAATCCAAAGTCACCCAGGTTAGCTTCAATAAAGAGTCTGTGAGCCTTAATTGCAATTTCATGAGGATGAGTACACATTGAACTAAGAACTCGATAGTAGTCTGTATCTTCTGATTTCGCATTTTCTAAGTATGAGAATATCTCTTTCTCAGAAAGCCCTTTATTATTCATATAGATAAGGTTAATCCAGTTTTATTTAAAAGACTTATGGAACGAAACTAAGAAAATGTTAATTTAAACTAAATAATTAGCTAAAAGCCTTATAAAATCTAAATAGAGATTAAATAAAGATGAATGATCCCGACTAAACTTTAAATAATCAATAAGAAGCGTAAATAGAAAATATCAAGATCTATACTTTTAATAAAATTTCCCATTTAAATATTGATCGAAGGAAAAATTAATGATCGAAATAATAAAAGAAATAGAATGCAAAAAGATTTTTTTGAATTATGAGAGAGACCCCTTTATTTCAACTGGAAGGTTTAATTGGAAAAATAAAACCAAAAAAAGTATAAATTTTATTAGTTTTTATAGTTATCTTTATATACTATTAGAGAGATAAAAAATCAACATTATTTTAATTGAACAAAATATAACTCAATTTTATTTTGTGTGCAATCTGCTCTGCTCTTCAGTAGAAATACTAGGGTCCGAGGGTTATATAAAGACTCCAGTCGAAACAAAGGGGGGTTATATAAACTCCAATTATTTTGTTACTATTTAGGGTATACTTAGTGGCATTCCCTGGAGTGCCGCTCGAATACCCTCTAAAACATGTAAATCATTCTTTCTTATTGTAGAAATGTAAGCTCTAATTCTGCAGAAGCTTCCGCTCTTCTTGTGGGTCGTAAAGTTCCTGATATTTTCTGCTGTAGCTTCATCATCTTGAGATCTCTTTCTGCTTGATTATTCTCAATTGGAAATGTCAAATATGTAAGGAATCTCATTATCCTTTCTTTATAGTCTATGACCCTGTCAACCACGTTTCTT
>JAUPKV010000598.1 GCA_030837265.1 Methanobacteriota archaeon | reverse complement strand
TTTTATAAAATTATAACTGTGTGTATTTCATTTGAGTAGTCTTTGAAAATAAAATTAAAGACAATGTTTTTTGCCTTTGAGACAAACCTGAAGAGGACCGATGAACATAAGAGTGGAACAATTCTCGACAGATAACTCTAATCCTATGCTCAACGTGGCAAATGATGGTACTGTTCTTTACTCAAATGAAGCAGGAGACTACTTATTAAGTGAGTGGGGAACGGAAATCGGGGGGAAACTTCCTTCGAGTATCATAGATCTGGTACAAAGGGTACTTTCCCGGAAAAGCCCTGAAAAAATAGAAACCAAAGCAGGGAAAAGAGTATACCTGATTGTGTTTCATCCGGTACACAACGCAGAATGCGTAAGTATCTCCGGATTCGATATAAGTGACCAGAAAGAGTATGAACAAAAACTTCTGGAGAGCGAGGCCAGGTATCGAGACGTGTTTGAGACTGTCCAGGAGGTTTTCTATATCGATCGGCTCATTTATGATGATCGGGGCAATGTCATCGATTGGATTTTCGAGGACCTGAACCCGGCCGGTTTTAAGCTCCTCGGTCTGAAAGATATTGATGAGGCCAGAGGTAAAAGAGGATCAGAAGTGCTCGGCCGGGACGTCGCTTCATTCTATCTACCCATGATTGAGAAAGCCAGGCATTCAGACCAGGCTGTCACGTTCCAGTATCGTAGCCCATATATAGATAGGGATTTTCTTACTTCGTATATCGTGCGCGGCGACCGCCTCATCTCCTCCCAGATGGATGTCACAGAGCGTAAGAAGATGGAAAATGCTCTGCAAGAAAGTGAAGCGCGTTGTAAGGTTTCAGTAGCCATCGAGGCTGAACGGCGTCGGCTCTATGACGTTCTGGAGACGCTTCCTGTGATGATCAGCCTGTTAACATCTGATTATCATATCGCTTTTGCCAACCACAGTTTTCGGGAAAAATTCGGGGAGTCCGAAGGTCGGCATTGTTATGAATTTCGCTATAAGCGCATAAGGCCGTGTGAGTTCTGCGAAGCGTTCAAAGTGCTTAAAACCAGGAAGTTTCACAAATGGGAGGTTACCATCCCTGATGGAAGCGTACTTGAAGTCTATTATTTGCCATTCTCTGATGTTGACGGTTCTCCTATGATCCTCGAGATGGATATCGATATCACCGAACGAAAAAAAGCGGAAGAAAAACTTAGGGTAAGTGAGGAAAAATACCGCAACATCGTAGAAACTTCAAATGAGGGTATCTACTTTGTGAACGATGAAGGTAAGATTTCTTTCGCCAATAAGATGATGGAAACGTCCGGGTATAGTCTGGACGAAATTATCGGCAGACCCATATTGAATTTTGTTCCCAAGGAAAGCCTGCCTGTTGCCAAAAGAGAATTTGAGAAAAGGCGGAAGGGAATCAGTGGGAGTTATGAATTGAAGTTAATACGTAAGGATGGCTCATATATCTGGGGACATATCACCGCAAAATCATTTTTTAATAAAAAGGGCAAGTATAAAGGATATCTCGCCATGATGACTGACATCACCGAGCGTAAAGAAGCGGAAGAAAAACTTCAAGAAAGTGAGGTGAAATACCGTAATATCGTAGAGACAGCAAACGAAGGCATACTCACAACTGATTATGAAAACATTATCACTTACGTTAACAATAAAGTCGTAGATACTATCGGATATTCTCTAGAAGAAATTACTGGTAGATCAATATGGGGTTTCATCAGTGAAGAATATAGACATATTGTCAAACAACATTTGGAAAAAAGAAGGCAGGGAATAAGCGGGAGTTATGAATTGAAATTAATTCATAAAAATGGCTCATCCATCTGGATATTTCTAAATGCAAAACCGCTTTTTGGCAAGGATGGCAAGTATGTGGGCACCATTAGTATGTTAACCGACATCACGCAGCGAAAAGCTGCTGAGGAAGCTCTGGAAAATATTGAGACTGCCCGAAAAAAGGAAATTCACCATCGCATTAAGAATAACCTGCAGGTAATTTCTTCTCTTCTAGACCTTCAGGCTGAACAATTCAAAGGTAGAACAGATATAATAGATTCGGAAGTCCTGGAAGCCTTCAGAGAGAGCCAGGACCGGGTCATATCAATGGCTCTTATTCATGAGGAACTGTATAAAGGTGGGGGGTTCGAAACTCTAAACTTTGCCCCTTACATCGAGGAGCTTGCAGAAATTCTTCTCCGGACATACAGCCTTGGAAAAACCGGCATCAGTTTAAAGCTGGATCTTGCAGAGAATGTTTTCCTCGACATGGACACTGCTGTCCCGTTAGGCATGATAGTTAACGAACTGGTTTCCAATTCTCTAAAGCATGCATTTTCCTATAAAAGTGAGGGTGAAATCTTAATCATACTCCGTAGAGAAGAAACCGGGGAGAATTTCAAACATGTAAACGAAGAGTGTAGTACCAATTTCACTTTGACCGTCTCAGACAATGGCACAGGCATTCCCGAAAATCTTGACATTGAAAATATGGACACTCTCGGCATGCAGCTAGTAAGTTCTCTTGTTGACCAGCTGGAAGGTGAACTCGAATTAAAAAGGGAAAATGGGACAGAATTTATTATAAGGTTTATGGTGACTGAAAAAAGCAATCATTATCAGGTCCGGTAATAATTTTGGCCTCGATAAGCTTTAACCCAGCAGTTCCGAAACTGTTTCTTTTCTGAGATATACCATTGTGTGGATTAGTATAATAGACAATAATATACCTGATATAATTTCCAGTTCCGGAATGCTAATTCCTAATAACATTATTAAGAATGCCATCAAAGCAATTATTTTAAATTTATGTACATGGACTATCATAGATTAACATGCCTCCCGTATCTGGAATATATATTTTGTCTTGCTTGTGTGAATAAATTAGGATATATATAAACTTTTTGTTGCCACCCTTTTCCTGCTTCGCAGGCTTTTAACATACCCCGGGTCCCTGTTTTGAGATAGCTTTATATGGATTATTGAAAGCAATCATATTGATGGATGGAAGGGGAGTAGAAAGAGGGCCTATACAACTGGATATAGGAGTAGTCTTATCAAGTGTCGGAGGAAACTCAAGCCAGGATAGGAATCAATTCCATGG
>JAUPKV010000597.1 GCA_030837265.1 Methanobacteriota archaeon | reverse complement strand
TCATCAAGGCCAAGGCCCTGGGCAAGGAGACCGGAGACCTGTCTGCTCTGGCCAACCCAGAATCCGTTGAGAATATCCCGCGCATTGACCTATAAGTGGGATATCACCCTCCTTTTTTTGAGTCGATAATCATTCGCGCATTCATGTTTTTCTCCGCGGGTTTTAGCCACATTCTATTTAATTATATAAAATAATTTAGACATTTCGCAGTCTTATTATTGCATGACTCCTAATGCTGTAAATATAAATGATAGTAAAAAGGCTTCGCAATTGTTTTACGAAAAGATCTATTTCAAAATATGCTTGCACCTACTCAGAAATTTATCCAGTGTCATCTCATCCTGCAAAAAGTTTTAATCCTCCTAATTAGTGATTCTTATTAGAAACGAGGGAGAAGAATAGATGTCAGGTTGCGAGCATAAGATATCGGGCAGCAAGGAGAAGGTCTGGCTGCCATACTATTTTGAAGGCAGAGAACGAGGACTGAAGCCCCATCCGTATTGCACTGAATGTGGCCTGGTCAAAAATCTATCCACAGAAAGGCCACGCAGCATCGGTTTCTTTATGAATATAATTGCCGAGCTGGCAACCCGACATAAAATTGCCAAGATACAGATAAGGCTTATTGCTCTGGAGATGGACAGGCTGCAACTTGACGACAAATTCGGAATGGACCGAATGCAACAGGAAGATCTTTTTGTAGATATTGCCACGCGAATTCTAAATGTTCCTGCGAGATCCATCTTCGAGTTGCTGGCATAATCTTCATTCTAATTTTTGGCATTGCAGCAATGCAGGAGAATACTGCTGCGCAACTGCGCGCCTGCTATTAGGGGTTCAGTCCAATTGTCTTAGGTCATCCCTAGCTGTTCTTTTATTGCTTTGATATCAACCTGCACTTGCCTCATGCTCATCCCGTATCCTGGCTGAATATCTTCCCTCAGGCCCTTGATCTCCTCATGCGTTGCGTCAGTTGTTTTTCGCATGGCCTTCATTTCTTCTAAGATCTGAGGAGTAATCGCGGTGTTATTTCGGATTTCCAGAAGGACAGGTATAGCCTTGTTCAATTGGATTGCTGAGCAGATCTGAGCGTAGCTCTCAGTCTTCATAACATCGCCCGCATAATCCTCAAAGGCAATGCTCGATACATTGGAGTGCGCGGGTTTCCGGGTCTCAACCAGCTTCCTAAAGTCTGAAATTGCCTCTTCATCGCCTTCAACCAGGGCTATTACCTCCGGCTCCTTTTCACCTGTCCTATTGCGAGCATGGAAGCCTTTGAGACCCAGGTCTATGGCATTGCTCATCAGGAAATATCTGTAGCCTACATCATGGACTTTGGGACCGGCAATCCTAATCTTCAGCTTCATAGTCGTCCATTATGTGGATCTGCAAGCTATTTGACTGTTTCCTCGTGCTTCGCAGTTTTCGGAGCATAAAATTAACATTTTATATAATATTTTTATATTATTAAAAAAGTTAAAGGCTCATTCCTGATCTTCACCAAAAGAGATGTTATCTTCGGGATAATCAAATAAAGCAATCACTTTTCTGGATTGCCTCAAAAAGCCATTTTTGCTAAAAAAGGTTTCGGCATAAATATCTGTTCCATCTATCAGTTCAGCCGATGTTAAATCATCCTTATTCTTAGAAAAATATGGATTCTTTTTTCCCTTAAGCTCTAAAATCTTTTCAAGTTCATCCCCGTGCCTAGATGCCATAATTGAGCATACTTTAGGGATCATATCTTTCCAAAATTTTATCTCAAACTTTTCACCATTGAATATAAAATATTTAGGTTCTTTTGATTCTGCATCTTGATCTTCATTTAGCTCAGGCGATACAGGTTGCGTTAGTTTTTGCGCCGCTTCCCATGTATTATTCATTTTATCCTGAATAAATTGATTGCATGTCATTTGTGTATACTTTGAAAACTTATCCATAATTTTTTTACTGATCATCGGACCTTTATATACCTGTTCTGCAACATATCTCACAAAATCTGGCGATGGCACTCTGAACTCATTCTCTAAAAGGTTTCTGATATCACGTAAATATTTAAGATCTTGGGCTCGCTTGTACGCTTCGTCCTTATTCATCGGCTTTGAAAAATTCTTTAATTCTGATAAGTTGGTATCGTTCATTATTGGATCTTTGACATTACGCAGGTCGAATTCAAGAAATGGCATCTTATCCATCTTGTTTATATCATCCAGATCTGAGTAGAACTTATATACAACCCCATTTGTTAAAATTCCAAACTTTGCAGGGCTTTGGTTATAATATTTATTTAATTGAATATGAAATTCTTTATTGGTTAGATCCGCGATATCTTTCTCGTTCCACTTACATTCGATTAATATAATTGGTTTTCCATCCATGAGAATCGCATAATCTGCATATTCGTTTTTCTTGCCACTTTCAAATATTGGATATTCGGGCATAACTTCAGCCGGATCAAATATATCATAACCCAAAGCAACAATAAAAGGCTGCACAAAAGCCATTTTTGCAGCATCCTCATTTTGGATTTTATCAATCTTATCCGGAATACGTGAGGCAAGTTCATGTATCTTATCGAAATCCATAATTCATCACCGTGCGGGCCGAGTTATGCCAAATATAAAGAATGAAGAGAAATACTTTTTCATTGGTTCGCGTTTTTATTAATGATCACGGTTTTTAAATTATATGTGGATGTTTCCCCGCGGCTTCTATTCCTGAATACTTGTAGTTCCCTTCATAAAGGTCCTGTCGATCCAAGATCCGCTTAACCTGCATGGGATGGAAGGGCTTCCCTTCCTTAGTGGTGTAACCCTCGGCATTCAGCATATCGGCAATCTTCTTGAGCGAGGCATCGGGCTTTGCATCTCGCAGCTCAAAGACCCGTCTAACTGTCGATGCCTTCTCTTCATCCAGGGTAAGGGCCTTGCCTCCTCTCTCTGCCCTGTAACCGATGGGTGCTTTCCCTCCTGCATAACCGCCCTGACGTGCCATTGTCTTCCTGCCTGATGAAAGTCGCGACGCTATCAAAGACTTCTCGAACTCGGCAAAAGCCGCGACCATCGTTAAAAGAAGCTTTTAGGTTGGATCTTCCCAACGTCCCGGTTCCGCAATACTAACTAGCTCAGCTCCAAGCTTCTTTATCTCCTTCAAGATCG
>JAUPKV010000596.1 GCA_030837265.1 Methanobacteriota archaeon | reverse complement strand
CATAGAGCCACATAGTAATTTCCTTATTCAGGAAGGTTACATCTTCAAGGGGATCATGATCTCCTATCTCTACAGGATTTCCCTCTGCGTCCGTCCCTCCTGAAGCGTCTACTACATGAATGATTGCCTGAGCTTGTCGGAGTTCATCCAGGAAAGTATTTCCAAGCCCTCTTCCTTTGCATGCATCCGGGACAAGCCCCGCAACATCAATTATGTCAATCGGTACAAGTCTCACTCCATCCACACATTTCCCACAAGTCTTTTCTTTTTCTTTGCAAGGGCATTCGACTCGCACATAGGTAATTCCATGATTAGCATTGATGGTTGTGAAAGGGTAATTTGCAATTTCAACATTTGCAAGGGTAGCAGCTTTAAAAAAAGTTGATTTTCCAGCATTGGGTTTTCCTGCAAGTCCTATGGTCATCGACATAAAATATGAAAACGAGTTTGTTACATTTAATCTTTATTGACATTGGTTTCAGATTGAGATAATTTTTTTATCAAAAGGTTTTCGGGAGCATGGATAATGAATCCCGGATTCGGCCGGTAACAAGGAACAAAGTTTATATGCTTGAATGTGCTTATGAATGGTGCTCGCTCGTGTCCCGATAGGGTAGTGGATATCCTTGAGGCCTGCGGAGCCTTAGACCTGAGTTCAAGTCTCAGTCGGGACGTAATATTATTTTGAAGTTGCTCTTTTTCTTTTTCATGTTTTTCCGTCGAATCATCCTTTTTCCAATGATTCTATTCTTTATACTTCTTATTTCACTATTTCTAGAATTAATACTCCTTATTTCATCGATTCTGTAGTTTTTTCATATCTTTTTCTCTTATTTCCTTCTATTTCTTTCTATTTTTCTCTCTTTCGCATCAAAAAGCTAATGAATATAAACTTAACTTATAATATAAAGGCTAAAAGATGGTGATGTTTATGCGAGGAAAAATTCTTGTTTTAATTCTGGTATTTGTATTCTTGATAGCCTCCGGTTGTTCCGGAAAGGACACCCAGTCTGCGCCCAAGGACAGCAATACCTCGGCACCGCAAGCTGACATGAAAGAGCAGCAAGGAAATGCAGTTTCAGTTCCCGGAGAGGTACATATAGTCCGCCTTAAATTTCCTACACAATATGGCTTTGTACCCTCAAAACTGGATCTAAAGACCGGAGATATAGTATCCTGGTGGAGTGAAAAAAAGCAGAAACCCGATTATGTTCTTGTAAGTAAAGAAGGGCTATTCCCGGAGACTGCATTAGATTACAGCGTACCTTTCAATTCTACCTTTGACAAACCGGGAAGCTACCTCTTTAATGTAAAAGATACCCCGGATATGAATATTACAATTACGGTTAAATAAATCTCTTTTTGCCCGCCCCAATCCCGGGCTGTTTTTTATTTTCTAGAAGGATCTGTTTTGGATGGTTAAATGGAAAAAAAACTCCCTTCATACCTTGGAAATAGGTCTTGCCACTCCTCTGTAGTGATCGAATAGTTCTTTTCCCCATTTAAGTGCGCTTTCGTCAAAACTCACAAGATTATGATTATAATAGATGCCGCTGTTACAAAACAGGGAAAGTGCCATGAATTTATCAGTAACTATACTTGAAGCTATTTTCATATTATTATTATTGCAGACGTAAAGCCTTGTATACTTCATGTTAAGGAAATGTTCAAGCTCTTTTCTGTAGTCATTTAGCATCCTGTCGTAAACATATTCCGTGAACACCAGTGATATGTCCGTGCCTTTTGCCGCAAGCTCAATGCAGAGAGATGGATATATGGGTAGAAAGAATGAGGATGATATCATCACTTTTTCTGACTCCGAGAGATGTTTCACAACCTCTTTGGGATATTCGAATACATGATTTCTATCCGGATTTACTTCCATATAACTTCCAAGTTTTCCGATATCATCAAGAAATTCAGGAGGAATTGATGTCATATCCTGGTTTATCCAATAATTGTGGTTTTTATCGAAAACATCGAATGTTTCGAGGATTGTCTTCATTTTCGGAACCAGAATTTCTCCTATACTGGAAAGTTTGTAGAGCCTATTGTTCTCAATAATAAGATCATTTTTCATCAAAATTTTTATCTGGGTCATTATCGGACTTGAACGGACATCAAGTAAGTTTTTGATTTCTTCGATATCCTTAGGTCCATCCAGAAGCAGCAGAAGGAGATTTTTCCTTTTTTCCGAAAAAAAGAGAACATCCAACAATAAAGACTCCATCCGATTCCCTCTCTGTGTAATATTACTTAATTAGTAGTTCCTATATGTCTATTCTGGAAGCCTTAAGCATCTCGCACCACTCTCATCATTTGTCTTTTTGGGAGAAGGCGACTTCAATTGAACCTTAAATTCCAAGTCCATCATAAGCAAATTGCTATTATTTCACAACATATTGCTACTAAAACTATATATTCATTCTTAATAACAGGCTAAAAAAGCAGCATGGGGTTCATCTGCATTTTCTTTTTACATTATATTTTATTTACCTGTTTGGAAAGCCTTTTGAAATAATCAAAAAGTTCTCGACCCCATCTGATGGCACTGGGATCAAAACTCATAATAAATTGGTGATCGAACTTTCCGTTTTTGTCGAAAAGCCCGAGGAGCATTAACTTATCGGTTACAGTAATCTCTGAGAATTTTATTCCATCTTTAGAAATGTAAATGCTTAAATTGTCCATTTCCATTAGTTCCTTTATCATGTTAGCGTGCTTGCTTGATAGATGGTCCCAGACGCACTGAGTGAAGTTAAGAGAAATTTCGGCATCCTTTCTCCCTAGTTCAACATATAAGGGCAAATAGGCAGGGTTGAAATAGGAAGCATAAGTTGAAACCTGTCTAGCATTTACCATATTGTCTATGATTTTCTGGGAGGGCTCATAAATATGGTTTAAATCAGGCTCAACGACAACGCAATTTACAAGCTCGGAGATCCTCTCAAGCAGGTGTCGGGGAATCGGATTCAGATCATGGCCAGTCCAGTAACGATTATTCTTTTCCACGACCTCAAGAGCACTTACAAGCGGCTTTACTTTCCTGGTAATATATTCTCCCAGAACTGTAAGTCTATACATCCTGTCTTCCTGGACAATAAGATCGTTATCTATCAATTTCTTTATTTGGGGAAGGATAGAAGTAGCAGTAACATCAAGTTCGTTTCTGATTTCTTCGATATTTTTTGGACCGCCATTCAGAAACATGAGAAGGCTTTTCCTTTTATCAGAGCGAAAAACAAGATCAATTAGTGATGAGTCCATTTTTCCCTTACTTCCTGTAGTTCCATATTTTACATTAGCACTGCGCATTTAAACCTTGATTAGCCTATTAAAATGCCAGGTGTACATACTCCTACAAAGGTTATTTTTGTCTCCATAGGGGTTTGCTTCCAACCTGTAGGAGACAGGTATTCCACGCTTCGGTCTATTTTAATATCCTCATCCGGAACTCCAAAATCCTTCATTGAATTCAGAATAAGTTCTTCACCAGCTTTAAATGAGTATTCTAATGCCATCCTGTACTGCTCAAATCTTTCTCTGCCTTCAGGTGTAAAAACCAGGAAATTCTGATCCGGATTCTCCATTGAGTACGGCCGGATAACTATTTCAACTCTTGTAATCCCTTTACCCACAAGGGCTCCAACTGCATTTCCGACCCTGGCCTGTTCAGGAATTACAATTTCCGCATCAATTAGTGTTTTCAACTCTTCATAGTAAGCTTTTACCGGAGCCCCGAGCAGGACTATAGGAATATTTACCTTGTACTGGGCAGGGATTTCTTCCTCCAGCATTTTCTTAATCCCTTCTTTTCCTTTGCCTTCCAGTATAAAGGACATCAAGCTGTAAGCCATATTTTTTGCAACTTGCTTCTTCACATTTTTGCAGAACGCATAAGGTCCCATTTGAGTAAAACGTGAAAGTTTTTTGGCCCCTATCTGAGAAGCTTCTACATTCCATTCGGTGTACTCTCCAAGAACATGAAGAGCATCAGTTGGTGTAAAACCTATAGCCTGGATTACACGCTGTTGAATTAGTGATTCAAGCACTGCTGGAGAAGGAAAACGTTTCATTTTAGTCAAAATCTCATTGACAGAAAGAGGCTCATCTTTTATAATTTCTAAAAGTTTTTTCTCATTTTCCGAGGGATTGATAAGCTGAACTCCGGTACTGACAAAGAACTTCGTGGGCTGGATGTGCTCGCTGAGCATTGTTCTCAAAGGTATGGGATTTTTTTCAAGTTTTTCTTTGAAATTGGGGTAGTTCACTGCCGCAAAACAAAGTGGAATTACCCTTCTCGGACCTATTTGGGTACGTTTGTGGAACCATACATGGCTGTCTCCTCCGTTTGGAGAACTTTCCATTCTTATCGCCTTTACTCTTGTTTGCCAGCCTCCTACAACGGCTCCTTTCTCACATAGCTCGGGGATTCCTTTTTTCAGAATGGACACATCCGTACTTGTTCCTCCAACATCTATTACGGCGCAGGTATCGAATCCCGAAAGGTGAGAGGCTCCAATAATGCTTGCTGCCGGACCGGAGAATATGGTTTCGATAGGACGGTGTTTGGCTCCTTCGATATCTATGACTGATCCGTCGCATTTTAGCATGAGAACTTTTGCGTCGATGTTTCTATGTGCGACTTCGGCTGTGATGGAATGGATAAATTGATAGATTATGGGAATTAACTGGGCATTTAAAACTGCTGTAGCCGCTCGCTCGTAAGCCCCGAGCTGCTGGGAAAGTTCGTGTCCGCAAATAACAGGATGCCCTATCAGCTCATGAATTATGTTCTTGATCTTAAGTTCATGCTCCGGGTTCCTTGTGCTGAAGTATGAAGATACTGCGAATGCAGACACCTTATCTTTTAAACTCAAAGCAAATTGTTCCACGGCATTGAGATCCAGAGCTTGCAGTTCATCTCCGTTGCTGTCATGTCCACCTTTGATATTAATGCAATACTCCGCAGGAAGTTCTTTCGGGATTGTATAATCCCCTACAAGAATCAGGCCAACAGGATATCCGGTTTTTTCGAGAATAGTATTTGTTGAGAGAGTTGTGGAAACGGATACCAGTTTTACTTTATTCAGGTACTCCGGATTCAACTTATTAATCGCGTTTCGGATTCCTGCCATAAGGTTCGGATAGGTGGTAATTGCTTTACTTGTGTCAAGGATCTTACAGTCCGAATCTCTTAAAATTACAGCATCGGTGTAGGTTCCACCTGCATCGATACCCAGACTATATTGCATTTAAAAACAGCCCCATTTTTCTCTTGCTATGAAGTTCATATCATTTTAGCTGTATACAGTCCTCTTATCTGAACTTATGAGATATATATGAACTCACGATTTACTCGAATTCATAAAATTGTACCTCAAGTTACGTATTTCTATTCAATTATATATTTCTATTCAATTATATATTTCTATTCACTTATATATTTTTATTCAGGTATATATTTTTATCGAGTAATATAATTCTTCTTACTCTTCAAACCAGACCTTTGTTTTTCGGGGTTCCTATTCCTACTAAAATAAGTGTTGTTTCCAGAGGTGCATCCATCCATCCTCTTGGTGATAGGTGATTTCTACTTATATCTATTCTTATGTCTTCTTTTCCAAGCCCTGCGTTGATCATGTAGTCCATAACAAGCTGCCTTCCAATCTTTTCTGCGTATTCGAGAGCTTCCTCGTATATATCAAATCTCTTCCTTTCGGTGGGAGAAAAAACAATAAACTCTCTTTTGTTTTCAAAATGTAGAACCTCTTCTACGGTGCAGCTGTCATGAGTCCCTGATTCACCTTTTTCTTTTTCTTTCCTTTTATAGTCTTCATTTTTAAGTTCGTTTTCATCTGACACAGAGATAACCCTTGTTTTTATGAGAATTTCTACTCTTTTGATCCCTTTTCCTACAAGAGCACCTACAGCGTTTCCTACGTCTGCATATTCGGGAACTCTGAAATCAGCGTTAACCAGTTTCCCCAGGTTTTCAACATATGCCTTTACAGGTCCTCCCAGAAGCACTACAGGAATTCCAATAGAGAAGTGAGTGAAGTTTTTCCCCGGAAGAACCCTGTCAATCTCATCTCTCGGCATTCCTTCGATAAGGTATGCCATCAGATCCTCAGCAATATTACGCGAAACCCTGTGTTTTACATCTTCGCTGAAAGCTTCGGGACTCTGTCTGAAGGCTCTTCCGAGCATGAAAGCTCCTATCCGCGCTGCTTCTACATCCCACTCCAAATATTCCCCAAGTACATGAAGAGCGTCAGTTGGCGTAAAACCAATTGCCTGAATCAGTCTCTTTTGAATCAGGGAGTCCAATATGGAAGGAGAAGGACGTTTTTTCAGTGCTATCAATAGGTCCCCGAATGAAACCGGCTGGTCTTCGATATAGCTGTAGATTTCCCGCTCTCCTGCTTTCAATTCTATGGGCTCGAAACCTGTCCTGATAAAAAACTTTGTTATCTGAATGTTTTCACAGAGATATCCTTTTGAGACTTTATTCCGCCGCAATTTTTCCTTAAAGCCCGGATATATCAGGGAAGCCCTGCTAAGTGGGATAACCCGGCGTGGACCAATGTAGATACTTTCCCCCTTTACCCAGACATGACTATCTCCTCCGGTTGCCGATGTCTCCATACGGATAGCTCTAACTCGAGTCTGCCAGCCTCCTACAACGGCACCCGAGCTACTGATCTGCGGAATACCATTTTGCATCATGGCAACGTCAGTACTTGTGCCTCCAACGTCTATCATAACAAAGGTATCGAGCCTGCTCAGGTGAGAGGCTCCAACAAGGCTTGCAGCAGGCCCTGAAAAAATTGTCTCTATAGGTTTTTCCAGGGCTTCTTCAATGCCAACTACGGATCCGTCACATTTCATCATCAAAAGGTTTGCATTGATACCTCTGGCTTTGAACTCTTCTACTATTGACTGGATAAATCTGTGAGTAATAGGAATTAACTGGGCATTAAGAAATGCAGTCACCGCCCTTTCATAAGCACCAAGGTCCTGAGACAGCTCATGTCCGCATACTACAGGGTGCCCTGTCAGTTCCTTCACGGTTCTCTTGACAGCAAGCTCATGGTCCGAGTTACGATTGCTAAAATACGATGAGACTGCAAAAGAGGAAACTTTATCTTTTACTCTCGATGCGAATTCTTTTACGGAAGCAAGATCAAGAGTCTTAAGTTCTTTGCCGTCGCTATCATGTCCCCCTGAGACCGCTATCCAATAATCCGTTGGTGGGTTAGCAGGAATTAAATAGTCCCCTATCATGATCAGTCCAACAGGAAAACCGGTACTTTCCAGAATGGTGTTAGTAGACAGAGTAGTAGATAGTGATACAAGTTTAATGTCCTTAAGGTGTACTGGATTAAGTTTATCAATAGCATTCTTCATTCCGATAAGCGGATCGGGATATGTTGTCAGAGCTTTACTTGATTCAACTACTTCTCCATTAGAATCGCTAATGATCACGGCATCGGTATAAGTGCCTCCAGCATCGATTCCGAGACTAAAATGCATATTCGACTTACCTCTTTTCGAACCGGATGTACTTTAATCAGATTCTTAAGATTGTTTTTCTCATTATTATCTTTTTATTTTATATTCTTTTATTGTCAATGTAATTGTATTTTTCTCTTGTTAAAATCCACTGCCTGAACAATCTGTGTTAAGAAAAACAATAATAAAAAAGGTTAAGGTGAATAGTACCTTCATTTGGTTGAATTTGGTTAAGCCTGTTATTCGAAGAATTTCAGGTTCGTTTTACCACAAAATCTATGTATCGTAAGCCAGAATTCATATGTCGAGAAGAAAAGGTATAAAAATATTAATTTTTAATTTTTGGACTCGATCTGACGGATCAAGTTGCTAGTATATGCTTCAGAGAGATCTACTTTTGAGCTACATGGCACAACTTTTACAAGTTTTCCGAACCTTGAGACGTACATATCAGGTCCATGTGAAGTCCTCACTTTTGTAAAAGTATATCCTTTTGCAAAAATCATTTATTTACCTCCAACCTAATATATGTCAGGATAAATATATTAAGATATTTTCACCTAACATTCGTTATACATCGCAATCTCAAAAAAGGAAGGTAATATCCAGGATTTTTTGAAAAGTATCGAAATTCAGGAAATCTGTACCTTACACATTGTTATATCGTTTATGATATTACATCTTAATTATACTATTGACTGGAGCATATTCACATACTCTGTTAAGGGAACGGGGATTACATATGGCAGGTTCTAAATTTACGGATTTAAATTTATCGAAGGATATACAGATGGCAATGGAGGATATGGGTTTTGAAGAGACTACCACGATTCAGGCTCAATCTATTCCTTATATGCTGGAAGGCAGAGATGTTATCGGGCAGGCTCCTACAGGAACTGGGAAGACTGTAGCCTTTGGGACTATTGTTTTAGAAAGGATGGACCCAAAAAATAAGGGGTTGCAGGCTGTGATTTTATGTCCAACAAGAGAACTGGCAATTCAAGTAGCAGGAGAACTCAAAAAAATTTCAAAATATAAAAAGGGCATTGATATCTTACCCATTTACGGCGGGCAGCCCATAGACCACCAGATTAGAGCCTTAAAGAAAGGCGTACAAGTAATTACCGGCACGCCTGGGCGAGTTATGGATCATCTGGACCGCCGCACATTGAAAATGGGGGGCGTGAAAATAATCATACTGGATGAAGCAGATGAAATGCTGGATATGGGATTTAGAGAAGACATCGAGACTATTATGAAGAAGATTCCGGAGCAAAGACAAACGATTTTCTTCTCTGCAACAATGCCTAAAGAAATCCTGGATTTGACGAAAAAATACCAGAGAAACCCTCAATTCATAGAACTGGTACATAAGGAAATGACTGTTCCCAATGTCGAACAATTTTATTTCGAGGTCAAGCAACAGGTAAAACCCGAGGCTCTTGTCCGTTTAATCGATTATTATGAGTTGAAATTATCGCTTGTATTTTGTAATACCAAAAAACGTGTAGATGAATTGGTTGAGGAACTAATAACAAGAGGATATATCGCTGATGGCCTTCATGGGGATATGCAGCAGAAGCAAAGAGATGCTGTAATGTCCAAATTCAGAAAGAAAGAGATTGAAGTTTTAGTAGCAACTGACGTAGCAGCCAGAGGGATTGATGTAGGAGATATTGAGGCTGTTTTTAATTATGACATTCCTACGGATGATGAGTATTACGTGCACAGAATCGGAAGAACGGCCAGGGCAGGAAAAGCAGGACTTGCGTTCACCTTTGTAATCGGAAAGGAAGTATATCGAATAAAAGAGATCCAGAAGTTCACAAAGACTAAAATTGTTGCTAAAAGAATTCCTTCTGTCAGTGATGTTGAAGAAGTAAGAACAAACCTGATTTTAGAGAATGTTAAAGATGTTGTTGATACGGGGCATCTGGGAGAATACAGCAATTTAGTTGAAAAACTCATTCAGGAAGATTACACTTCTTTAGATGTAGCTGCTGCTTTATTAAAGATAATTATTGCTAAAGAAGGCAAAGAAGTGTCAGGAAGGAGTTAATTTTCCAAGCATAATCACACCCGTAATTGTTGCAATAAAAACCGCTTTGTACCTATTGAATAGTTGCATTATTTAACCTCTTGATTATAAATATACGGAGCAAACATTTAAGGTATTATAAAAAAGGTATTGAAAACGATAAAGAGATATGAAAATGCTATCCCAAACTTATTCATCAAATGTCGAAAATATGAGACAGTTATACCCAGAGGCGGAATTCGTTGCTGTTATGCGTGACAAAGCATTATGTAAATACAGTTACCGCGAGTATACTTTAGTCCCAAGCAAGAAACTAATTGCCAACTATAATAATAGTCAACGGACAACAGATGACTGGGAGCAATTCACACTTCGCTTCTTGGAGGAAATGAAACCGCATGTCCCCAGCGTGGCAATCCTTCGAACAGCCAAAAGGGCACAATCAAAGGATATTTTTCTTGTGAGTCACGAAGGTCCTGAATATGGAGAACGTTGTCATCGCTTTTTATTGTTGGATTTGATGAGTAATGCTGCAATAGAGAATGGTTTTGAAATCAAGATCATACGGTAAAAATGAATCCATTAGTTAAAAATCAAATAAATAGCTATATTTTATCATAAATGTAGCTATTCTTTGGGTTTTTGCAGTATATCGAATTTTCTGACAATAACTTCTTAATAAATATGATTTTACATACCTTTCGGTAAACTACTCTTAAACCACAAAAAGCACTCTGTTTT